>JAJDEE010000503.1 GCA_029259975.1 Planctomycetota bacterium | reverse complement strand
CACGGTTTCCGTCGCGAATAGGTGGAGCGGTCTCGGCGAAGTCGCGAAATGTCTATCGCCGATCGCCTGGGACAAGCCGCGTTCGCGTTCAAAAACGCAGGCCTACATAAAGCGTCATGCGAATCCTCTTAGTCATCGACCACCTCTCCTCTGGTGGCGCTCAACGTCAACTAGCACTACTCGCCTGTCGATTAGCTGCGCGTGGACATGGGGTGGATTGTTTCGTCTATCATCGCCATAACTTTCAGCGAGATCAGCTTGCGGCGGCTGGCGTGCGGATTCTGGAGCATCCTAAGAAGACAAAGTATTCGATCGCACCGATCAAGTCTTTGCGCCAGTATTTGCAGAAAAACGAATACGACATTGTGCTGTCGTTTCTCACAACGCCCAATCTTTACTGTATCTTGGCACGTTTCGGCTTGAAAAATCCGCCACCCCTTGTCATTTCCGAGCGATCAAGTACCGGGAATCCGAATCGTGGATGGCGCACTGCCTTGGCTGAGCGGTGCTATCGATTTGCCAATCGGATGACAGTGAATTCGCACCATTTGCGAACCTATTTCCTCGATAATTACCCGTGGGCTACGGAACGTGTTAGTACCATCTGGAATGGCGTCGAGTTGGAACGTTTTAAGTTTCAACCCATGCTACAACAGCGAAAGCCGCTGCGGTTGGTTGCAGTTGGCCAGATAGGTCGGTTCAAAAATGCACATTGCCTGGTTGAAGCGATGGCAATCGCTCGCGATAAGCATCATTGCGAACTAACCATCGATTGGATCGCCCGCCGATGGCCAAACCTCAAGCCCGCAGAACAAGAATACGTCGAAGAACTTGATGCAAGGCTTAAGCAGCTCGGGTTAGAAGCCCAATGGCGTTGGGTTGCCGAAAGGCAACATATCGAGCATGTTTTGGGCGATTACCACGCGCTGGTCCACACTTCGGTGGTCGAGGGTTTGCCGAATGTCATCTGCGAAGCACTGGCTACCGGGCGTCCGGTGTTAGCTAGTGATACTCTCGATCATCCTCGTCTGGTGCAACACGAAAAAACCGGGTATCTTTTCAACCCAGCAAGTCCTGCGAGTCTAGCTGAGGCGATGGTTCGTTTGTCCGAGCTTGATGACGGTGAGCTACAGGCGATGGGGACCGCAGCGAGGGGCTTTGCTGAGGGAAATCTATCTGCCGATATTTATGTCGATCAATACGAAAAACTTTTCTTGGAGTTGTTAGATGAATAGCATGGTTGTTATTCCAGCTCGGCTTGCGTCGGTACGGCTGCCTAGGAAATTGTTGTTGGCCGAAACGGGCAAACCCCTTATTCAGCACACGTACGAGTCGGCTAGCCGAGCGAAGTTGCCTTCGAGTGTGTTGGTTGCTGCGGACAGTGAGGAACTGGCTGCGGTCGTTCGCGATTTTAGTGGCCAAGTCGTGCTTACCGACCCTGAGGCGCGGAGTGGCACGGATCGAATCGCCGAAGCGGTTGCCGATATGGCTGAAGTTGATATCGTCGTTAATGTTCAAGGAGACGAGCCTGATATTAGCGGGGCGGCGATTGATCAGCTCATCTCGCTCCTGACCGACGATGTTGAAGCCTCGATGGCGACATTGGCGGTGCCGCTGCGAACCCGCGAACAGCTGGAGGATCCTGCCTGCGTAAAAGTGATTTTTAACGAACAGGGACGAGCTATTTACTTCAGTCGATCAGCGATTCCACACGTTCGTGACTGGGAGGATGGTGTGCTAACAGCCGACCCTCCCAACTTCTACCAACATATTGGCATTTACGCGTACCGCCGAGAGTTTCTGTTGCGACTTGCCAAAAAGAAACGGAGCCACTTGGAGAGTCTTGAGAATCTCGAACAGTTGCGGGCACTGTCGGCAGGAGAAACAATCCTGGTCGGGGTTGTAAAAAAGGCAGCTAACGGGATCGATACTCGGGAGGACTATGCGAGTTTTGTGCAGCAGTACAAACTGGCTCCCTAATCGAAGGTCCCAAATTTTCGCCCCGGAGTTGCGTACGTTTTACCGATACTCTGGCGTATCGAACTGCATTACGCCGGTGGGCCAGAAAGAGGTGCCTCTACATTCAGTGAAGTTCGCGAAAGTTCCTCTTCGATCTGCTGGCTGTGGCAGGCGGCCCAATGGGAAGATTGTCTAAAAGGTTGGAGGTACTCCTCCAAATGGTCCACGTGTGAGGAGGGGACACCATCGCCAAAGAGCGATTCGGGACGAAGGATGTCGTCGGTGACGATTGCGATGGGGCCTTGGGCCATGTAAGAATAGTACGATGTTGACAAGAGAGTTAGGAAAATCGGATGCGTTGTTTTTTCGCACTCTAAAGTGCGGGTGGTAGTTACCTTTAACTCAGTACGCAGTTGATTCTCGTTCTCTGGCGTAAGATTAGGGTGGACTTTGACCAGTAACGAGAGGCCAATTTTTTCGCAAACAGTTCTAAGGTTTTTGAGTACGTTCGTTTCGAGTTCGGCCTCATAAACTTTGCCTGCTTGACGCCAATTACCCTGCAAGTAGACGACGACTGGCTGAAAGGTTTGCTCGCTCGTTGGGATCGCGACAGCATCGGCTGGGATGTTGGGGATGTATTGAAACTGGTCGACTTTTCCCTTGGCCTGATAAAAACGCTTTTGCAATTGGTTGTAGCAGGCAAACAGATTGTACCGCACGTAAGGTCCGTAGACGGCAACACCATGAGCCGTATTCTGCGTTCGGACACCTTGGTCAATCAACTTCTCATGCATGAGGTAGCCAGCAAGCTCGTATTCGCACATTTCATAGAGAAATTTTACTCCGAGGGCAAGGAGTTCATCCGCGTGTTTTTCTGCCGAGGATGCTTCGGTAAACACCATTACGCGGTCTCGATTGCGTGAGGAAATAAGCATACGGACCAAATTGTGGAAACGATACGGGACACCCATCAAGCTGAAGTTTCGTCGCTCGCGTAGGCACTGCCTCACGTACTGAATTTGTCGCCAGGGGCGGGCCTTGAACGGGTAAACAAGTAGCGGTGTGGCCTTGACCAGGTCGGGATAAATTTGGTCGGCCGTATCGACCCAGCCGCGGATGGCGGTCGAAGTTTTAAGACGCCTGCGACGGAGGAGTCGAAAAAGGTGGTGAATGGCGAATTTCTTGACGAAAGCACAAGCTTCTTTGTAATCAATCAGTTGCCCTTGAGGCTCCGGGTAGAGTTGGATGGAGATGTCGCCGTCAAAAAGATCGCTGCAACGCTCTAACGAGGCACCCGCGTGGATCGCTCGTATCTCAAGGCGACCGGCACGTTGAAGCTCGATCAATGAAGTGATCTGGCGCGTCGTGGTTGATTTGCGAACCAAGAGATTCACATACGTTCCGTGGTATCTTGGGGGAAGTTCGATTCCCTGAGCAAGCCGCTCGCAAACCTCGACATGGGTATCTCCCATGAACGTCGTCGAGGGGACGCGACGAGGCAAATCGGCAAGCTTAATATGCTTCCCAGTCACGGTTTCAAGATAGTATTCCATTTTGTGTTGTTGTTCTGAACCGCAGTTGTCTGATGATGCGAGGAATTCAAGATTACATGATTTTGAGTTTTGGAAGATCCTGAATATCTATCACGCCGACAACGCGATCTTTATCATCGACAACAAAAAGGTCGTCGATATTGTGACGCTCGAATAATTGGAGCGCGTTGACTGCGAGGTCGCGGCGTTTGATCGTGATTGGGTTTGTCGTCATCACTGATTCGATCTTTGCATCCGATAGCAGGTGACCCTCGAAGAAATGTCGCCGCAAATCGCCGTCGGTGAAGATTCCTTGCAACCGGTCTTCGTTATCGACAATCGCTGCGGCTCCTGTCTTGTGTTGCGTCATTTTTTCGACAACTGTCCGCACCATCGTGCCACACCGAATGGTCGCTAGTCGGTCTGCTTGCCGCATAATGTCTTCCACACGCAATAGTAGACTCCTGCCGATTGCGCCACCAGGATGGAGTTTTGAGTAGTCGTCCAGGGCAAATCCTTTTGCCTCGAGTAGCACCATTGCTAGTGCGTCGCCTACGGCAAGCATCGCCGTGGTACTCGCGGTAGGGGCCATGTTGAACGGACAGGCTTCTCGCTGGACTGGTGTTAATAGAGCTAGATCACTATGTTGGGCTAGGGTGCTAGCTTCCGAGGAGGTGAATGACAGAATCGGAATGCCAAGTCGTTTAGTAATCGGAATTAAAGAAAGTAGCTCCTCAGTTTCACCACTGTAACTCAGGGCCAGTAAGAGGTCTTTGGGCTTCAGGATACCTAGATCCCCGTGCATTGCCTCTGACGGGTGGAGGACGAGAGACGTGGTGCCAGTGCTGGTTAATGTGGCAGAGATTTTGTGGCCGATATAGAAACTCTTGCCTACCCCAGTAACTATTACATTACCCCCCTGCCCTGTTCGGCCAAGGATAAGTCTTGTTGCTTCGTCAAAGGAATCAGCGATCGTTTTGCGAACGTGCTGCAGCCCTGCAATTTCGATGTCAAGGACTTCCTGCGCACGTCTGAAGTAATCCATTAAGAATTCCTGCCTGAAATGTAACTGGAAATACGCATGGGATTAAAGCTTCGATGTAAAATGCTGTTAGAATAGAGAGATTGGATAGCTTAGCAAAGCTACTTCTATCGTACACAAGAATCAGGGTGTTTCCTACCCCGGGAATAATATCGTTACCGTACCAGCGAGTGAAATTCTCGCTTGTCAGTGACACCAAGTGCGTGTTTGGAACTAGGTTGACTTGCTCGGTGTGAAATGAGAAATCGCAAAAGAATGAAGCGACTGTTGAAATGAAAATTTGTATTTTTGGACTTGGGTATGTTGGCGTTGTGAGTGGAGCCTGTCTGGTGCGCGATGGTCACAAAGTCTGTGGAATCGACCCCATCGCTTCTAAGGTGAACGACTTGGCTCAGGGACTGACTCCGATACAAGAGCCTGGCGTAGCCGAACTGCTGGCGGAAGGACACCGAGCCAAGCGTCTGTCGGCTTCGTTGCTTCCGGTCGACGGTGTTAGAGATGCCGACATGGTATGGGTCTGCGTTGGGACTCCCTCTTCGCTGGAGAAAGGCATTGATCTATCGCACGTCGAAGCGGTGATGGAAGAGATCGGGAGGGCAATGGCAGAAACAGGTAATCGGCCTCTTATTGTCTTGCGAAGCACTGTCTTGCCAGGAAGCATGGCAGGTACAGTCATTCCGGCATTAGAGCGAACGTCTCAACTAAAGGCGGGTGCAGATTTCGAGGTTGTTTTTCATCCCG
>JAJDEE010000502.1 GCA_029259975.1 Planctomycetota bacterium | reverse complement strand
AACCGGAGGGCTTGCGCCCTACCGCTAAAAGCATCATTTGTTTTGCGAGCGATGCTAACTCACATGTTCAACTGAAACGCGCCCGTAAGGAAGCGTCCGATCGATTTTGGCACCTGCTCGGACGCTTCCTCACGGGCGCGGTTCGGTATTTAGTGAACGGTTACGTATGAATTTCAGATTCCTTGTAAATCCTGTCCAATCCTGTAAATCCTGTAAATCCTGTCTAATTTTTTTTTGCGAACTTCACGACTCCACGCCCAAGTCACCCGCCTCGGGGACCAGAATTCCGGGTGGCTCTGGCAGGCCGCGTTCTGCGCGCGAGCCTGGCACAAGGTTGTCTAACGTGATTCCTAAAATTGCCGCGACTGCCATGCCGGTCTTGCCAATCGCGTTGAACGACTCGGTAAAGCTGTCGGCGAAGGTCGTACGCCAGTCGGTTCCCGCCTCGCTGAGAGGCCCGAACCAAGCTACTAGTCTATCTAAGATCGAAACATTAAGCGAACTTATCGACTCGGCGGCTTCCGGCGAGTTGAACCAAGCCGGTAGGCTCAACCCCATGAACAGGGCGAAGCCACCAATGAACAAATTGCGGTCAGAGTTGAGATCGGCCTTGGAAAATTGGCGGACTCCTACAGCGGCAATCAACCCAAACAGCGCACAATACAAACCGCCCACAACCGGCTTGGGAATCGCCGACGCGAGCGCGCCGAACTTTCCAAAAAGCCCTAAGAGGATAAGGACGATCGCACCAATTTGCACCACGTAACGGCTGGCCACCTTGGTCAGCCCGACGAGGCCGATGTTCTCGGAGTAGCTTGTCGAACTGAAGCCGCCGAAAATTCCGGTGAGCGCACAGCCGATGCCTTCCATGCCGATGCCGCGTGAAATCTCCTCCGACGTGGGGTCACCGCCGCCGGCCATGTTTTTGCAAGCGTGGTAGTCACCAAAAGATTCGACCATCGATGCCAAATAGCCCGCCAGTACCGCGACCAGCGCGCTGATCGACCATTCGGGAAAACCCCACGGAAAGAAAACATCTTGCACACGAAACCAATCAGAACGATCGAACGCCGACAAATCGACAAACGCCGGATCGCCCGGCGGGATCGTGCCCTTGGTTCCCAGCCACCAGCAAGTTGTCACCATCGTGGTGATCGCTAGCAGCATCGGAAACAACTGAAAGATGCGAAACTTGCGCGACAGCACTAATGCAAACAGCACGATCAACACCATCATCGATATAGAAACAGGCCAGTTGCTGGCAGCAACCGGTGCGCCGACATTATAAAGAGCAAGGCCGATGAGCATGATCACCGGGCCGACGACCACCGGCGACAGCACTCGTCGGACGAGTCCCATCAGCCCAGCAAAACCAATCACCGCTTCGAGAACACCGCCGACAATCACCGCACCGGCAATCGTGCGCATGCCGTGTGCCCCGGTGGCTTTCCACTGCTCGACCAACGGCGCGAGTGTCGCCTCGTCGAGATTGCCCGCCGCGACCGCCGACCAATCAGGAGCATGGCTACTTTGCGATGCCGCAACGATGCCAAAAAAGGCCGCTAAAAACGAAAACGAAACGCCTTGGATAATCGGCAGTCGCGAACCATAGCTCGACTGCAACAATGTTGCAACACCGCTGCAAAGCATGACCGAAGAGATCAGCAAGGCTGTGTTTGTTAGCTGGAGTTCGAGCAGGCTAGCTTGAACCGATTCGGGTAGCGTTTCAGGCACCGGCCAGAGCAGTGGCCCAAAGATCAACGGCACAGCCACTGTAGACCCGAACATCGTCAACACATGCTGCAGCGCCAGCACCGTCGCCTTGCCCAGCGGTGGACGATCTTCAAGGCCGTAGATAATGCCTGAATTTTCGATGAGCGATTTCCTTGCTGTTTACGAATTTGCGTGAAAGAAGAATAGGAACGCGGATCACGCGGATTAGGCGGATTAGGCGGATTAGGCGGATAAAAATTTGGCGTTAGAGGCTTTTTTGCAATCCGCGTCTATCCGTTTCATCCGCGCGATCCGCGTCCTATTCTTTTTCGACCGAAATCAAGGTTCCACAATCGCGCCGTAAGTCTCCGGTCGGCGGTCGCGGAAGAACTGCCAAGTGTTGCGGACTTCGCGGATCATATCGAAATCCATGTCGGCAATGACGATTTCGTCTTGGTCGCGGCTCGCTTCGGCCATGAACTGCCCGCGAGGGTCGCAAAAATAACTCTGGCCGTAGAACTCGCCCATCTTCCAAGGCTCTTCTGTCCCCGGTCGATTAATCGCGCCGACAAAATACTGATTCGCCACGGCGTGGGCCGGCTGTTCGATGCGCCACAGATACTCGCTGAGGCCGGCGACCGTTGCTGACGGATTGAAAACGATCTCCGCACCGTTCAAGCCCAAGCAACGCGCCCCATCAGGAAAATGGCGATCGTAACAAATATATACGCCGACTTTGCCGATGCGCGTGTCGAATACGGGGTAGCCCAAGTTACCAGGACGAAAGTAAAACTTCTCCCAAAAGCCAGGCGCGCACTGGGGAATGTGAATCTTGCGGAATTTCCCCAGGTAGCTGCCATCGGCGTCAATCACCGCCGCCGTGTTGTAATAGACGCCCGGCAGGTCTTCTTCGTACACGGGCACGACCAGCACCATCTCGTGCTTCTTGGCGACCTCCTGCATCAACTTGATCGTCGGCCCATCGGGCACCGACTCGGTCAGCTCGTACCATTTCGCGTTCTGCTCGCAGCAGAAGTACGGACCGTTGAAAAGCTCCTGCAGGCAAGCGACCTGAGCACCCTTTTCGGCGGCTTGGTCGAGCATGGCCACAGTTTTTCCTGTCATGGCCTCCTTGATCTTCGCGACCGGCGAATCGCCTGAAATGCACAATTTGGCTTGAATCAACGCCCCACGAACAATTCGGCTCATCGAGAGAACTCCTGGAAATTGGAACCACTTCGGGAATCACTTATATCGGAAACGGTCTTTTTGTCGCTATGATGCAACCAAGATATGATACCTAAAGTCGAGACGAAATCCTACTAGGTAGAGTCCGCATAAGTGAGCCGCACTCACTACCGTCGGGCGAAATCTACTTGGATGTTAGCTCCACGTTGGGTTGCTCAGTCCTGCTAACCAGCCGATGGAAATTGACGAATACCATGACTCAAAGCGTACCTCTCCTCGATGGCGGCAACTGGCGGACGAGCAACTCGTCCGACACTGCCGAAGTACTCAATCCTTCGACCGGCGATGTCATCGCCCAGGTGCCGTTGTGTGACGCCGCCGAAACGGCTGCCGTCGTCGAATCTGCCGCCAAGGCACTGCCTGCGTGGAGCGCTACGCCAGCCGTCGAGCGCGCGCGGGTGATGTTCAAGTACCGCCAGTTGATGGAAGAGCATTTTGAAGAACTTGCCGCGCTCGTCACGCGCGAACACGGAAAAACGCTGCCCGAATCGCGCGCCGAAGTGCAGCGCGGGCTAGAGATGGTCGAGTACGCGTGCAGTGTGCCGGCACTGCTGATGGGCGACTCGCTACCGAACATCGCTGGCAGCGTCGATGCCGAAACCAACCGCCACGCCGTCGGAGTCTGCGTCGGCATCACGCCTTACAATTTTCCGCTGATGGTGCCGATGTGGATGTTTCCGGTCGCGCTCGTCTGCGGCAACACGTTTGTGCTCAAGCCGTCCGAAAAAGTGCCGCTGTCTTCGGTCCGATTAGGCGAACTACTCGTCGAAGCAGGCTTGCCTGACGGCGTGTTCAACATCGTGCATGGCGATCGCCACTGCGTCGACGTGCTGCTCAACCATCCGAGCGTCGCCGCGATTTCGTTCGTCGGCTCGACGGCAATCGCCAAGTACATTTACGAAACCGGCACCAAAAACGGCAAACGCGTCCAATCGGCCGGCGGAGCAAAAAACCATCTCATCATCATGCCCGACGCCGATCTCGAACAATCGGTCAAAGCCCTCGCGGCGAGTGCCTACGGTTGCGCCGGCCAGCGCTGCATGGCCGGCAGCGTGGCGGTCGCGGTCGGCGACATAGCCGAACCGCTCGTCAGCGAACTGTGCGACCACGCCAGTACGTTAAGCGTCGGCGCGACCGACGGCAACGAAGGAGTCGACGTCGGACCACTCATCCGCCGCGAGCATCTCGATCGCGTCAGCGGCTACCTCGACATCGCCAGCAGCGAAGGCGCCAACGTCGCGCTCGATGGTCGTTTAAACGACGATAGCTTTTTGCTAGGCCCGTGTGTCGTCGATCGCGTGCAGCCCGAGATGCGGCTAGCGACCGAAGAAATTTTCGGCCCCGT
>JAJDEE010000501.1 GCA_029259975.1 Planctomycetota bacterium | reverse complement strand
CACGGGTTGTTGGGTGGTTCTCTGTTGGCGAAGAAATCCATCGCCTGACGCAGCGATTTGCCCGAACGCTGAGTGTCCCAGGCATGCCGCATGGCGTAGTTGATCGTCGCCCCGACGCGCTCGGCGACGCGTTCTCGTTGTAGCGGGTGATTGATCTCGTCGTCGAAGATGGCCATCAAATCGCGCGCCAGCGCACGCAGTTCTTTTTGTCCCAACGAATTGCGATACCGCCGTCCAAACTGTTCGGGGTCAGATCGTTCGAGCATCCACGCCGCCGCGCGCCAGTTGGTCTGCACTGCCTGACGCATCGCCTGTAGTGGCGCTAGCTGCATAGTCGCTTTGGCCCGTCGCAGTTGCTCGCGAAACTCTTCATCGCGTTGAGCTTCGCGGCAGATCGTGCTGTACGAACACCCCACGTACTGCGCCGCCCGACGAATCCCTGCCCCAGCAGCAATTAAGGCACAAATTTCACGACGTCTCGTATCGTCCAGCGCACGCGGGCGCCCTTTTTTCGACATAGCAATGTTCCGGCAATAGATTGGTAGAGTCCGTGGGCAGTTCCCACGTAAAATTTCTCACCCTTGCCGTTTTAGCGGATTTAGTGGCTAATTTCAGCAAGCATTTTTGGGCCAGTTTTGTGGTGTTGTGGGTGAGATTTGGGGTCGACTAGATGCAGCGGTAGGTGCATCGACACAGTGAGCGGCAGCGAGAAGACCCGTGAACGGGCCTCCGATGTGACGCGGCTACGCGTACCCCGTGCTAAAGCACAGGGCTAATACCGCTACGCGAGGAAAGGGCGGTAAACCGAGCTAGTCGGGCTGCGGAAATTATTTTGCCCTGCCGCTGTGTATCACTTTGGAGCAGCAGGCTCTGATAGTTAAGGGCGTTGACGCCCTTTTCCGCGCAGCGGTAATAGCCCCGGGCGTTTACGCCGGGGTGATTTGATTGCAACCAACAACTAGGGCCGTTCATGGTCCTTCTCGCCAAAACGACTTCCGTCGCGGTCAATCGTCAAACTGCGTAATGCGTTCCAGCCGATCTACAGCAGTGTTCTTTGCATGATGCTGACGCTGGTTTTTTATGTAGGCGACCACCCAGGGCAGATCCTTTGTGCCAAAACTGACGATGCCGTAGCCGACTTGCCACTGAAGCACCTTGTTGTGCGTGTCCGATTGTTGATTGACGTCGTGCGATGTGCCGCCCTTGAGTTGCCCGACCATTCGCTGAGTGCCAGCGTTGGTGGTACTGATACGGCGAGATGGACGTGCGTTTCGATGCCGCCGATTTCATGCACAAACGCTCCAGGTGTGTCGACGATGCGTTTTCGTAATGCCCGGTAGGCGACCGGTTCGACGTGGGTGTCAGCAGTGGCGAGCTGCTTTTGGTGTGCCAGACGATGTGGAGATTGATTTCGCTGTAGTAGTTGCGCGACATGGTCAGCAATTCCCCGAGGTTTGCATGGCGTTATTCGGCTCAAGCCCGGCAGCGAGAAGACCCGTGAACGGGCCTGCGATGCTCATATTGTGCCTGATACCCCGCCGTGAACGACGGGGCGAATACCGCAGCGCGGTAAACCTCGGTGAACCGGGTTGCCCAGGCAACAATGCTCAACAAGTGTCCGGCATGTCCGTCCTGCCCAGAACCCAAGGGCGTTTACGCCGGGGTAGGCTTACTACTGCGTCGCATCCTTCACGCTCGGCTGCTGAGAAGCTTCGACCACATCCGTTTTGATTTCGTCGCGGCGGTCGTTTTGTTGGCGTTTGCGGAGGTAGAGTTTGATTGGGACCTCTTCGAAATCGAGCTGGTCGCGGACCGAGCCAAGTAGGTAACGCTGGTACGGTTTGGAAATGCCGGCGGGATTGCTACAGAAAAGAACCAGCGTGGGCGGCTGCACTCCGACTTGGGTGCCGTAGTAAACCTTGGGACGGCGGTTGTGGTGCATCGGCGGCGGGTTGCGACGAATCGCCTCGCGCAGGAGCCGATTGAGTTGTCCTGTGGGGATACGCTGTAGCGATTGCTTGAACAGCATCTGACCGTGGTTGAGCAACGCTTTGACATTTTTGCCGGTTTCGCCGGTGATGAAGGCGATCGGGGCGTAGCGCATCGTGGGGAATGTGTCATGCAGATAGCGCACCCATTTCTCGGTCGGCATCGAATCGACCAGTTGGTCCCATTTGTTGACGACCAGGAAACACGGCTTGTAGCTTTGGCTGATGTAGTCGCACAGCTGTTTGTCGACTTTGCTGATACGCTGTGTTGCGTCGAGAAACAGAAACACCACGTCGGCCCGGCGTATACTGCGCTGTGCGCGGTGGAAACCATAGAAATCGATTGACGAAGCCTTACGACCTTGGGGACGGCGGATGCCTGGCGTGTCGATCGCGACGAACGCTTTGCCGTCGAGTTCGAAGCGGACGTCGACGCTATCGCGTGTCGTACCAGCGACTTCGCTAACAATCATCCGCTCGGCTTCGGCAAGCGTGTTGACGAAAGTGCTTTTGCCGACGTTGCGCCGCCCGACTATCGCTACTTTCATTTCGGGTTCGGCGGCGAATGCTTCGTCTTCGGACGACTCGGGGGGCAAGCGTTCGAGAATCATGTTGAGCAGCACCGTGCGGTTGCGATTCTGCTTGGTGCTGATCGGAACGACTTGGCCTCGTCCGAGCCGATAAAAGTCGGCCGCTTGGCCCTCGAGTTTCTGCGTATCGGCTTTGTTCGCAATACAAATTACCGGGACAGAGATATTGCGTAGTCGGCGTGCGACCTCTTCGTCAAGTGGAATCAAGCCGTCACGCGTATCGACCACCAGCAAGATCACCGTCGCCGAATCGATAGCCGTTTGAATCTGGTCTTCGATGTGTTGGGTCAGATTATCTTCGTCTTGGATGCCGATACCGCCGGTATCGACCAGTTCGAAGAAGCGCTCGTCATACTCCATCAGGTAATCGACGCGGTCGCGGGTAACACCAGGGCGGTCTTCAACCACGGCAATGCGAATGCCAGCTAGCCAGTTGAGCAAGCTACTTTTGCCAACATTGGGACGACCGACGATAACAACTTGGGGAACTGCCATTTTTGCTCAAATATCCTTCGTGCCCTGAAAGGCGGGGGTTTGGTTGTGATCCATCATAACTAACGGGAGATGCCGGAGATAGCTGCCTGAACACCAAGAATCGCCGAATGCCAAGAATCAAAGCCTCGAGGTTCGGCCCAGATCACGAAATTGGGGAATGTCCTTCCAAGCGGCAGGGGAAACCGTAGACTGGAGACTCCTTAGACGAATGTCCCAGCGGAAAAGTTCGGTAGAGTGCCACAATTGCGGATTTCGACAGCTGCCCAAAGAGTGTGAATACCATGAGCGAAGAGTCAGCGAGTACGGTAAATCGAGCCGTCTTACAAACATTAGAAAGCCTGCGGGCAGCAGGTGTCCAGCAACTTGCCAGCATTAGCGCAGAGGATGAAGAGCCTAATGTGGAGCAGCTACCTGCCACGAGCCAGCCTCTGCAGGAGGAGAGAGCCGCCCTGGCTACCACCCTAGAGCAGCTCCAGACCGTAGTCGCCGCCTGCACGCTCTGCGACGAATTAGCCTCGACACGCTCGCAAACAGTGTTTGGCGTTGGCGATCCCAAGGCGAGGCTCTGTTTTTTGGGCGAAGCCCCTGGCGCAGACGAGGACCGTTTGGGCGAGCCGTTCGTAGGGCGTGGCGGACAGCTGCTCGACAAGATTCTCGCGGCTTGCAATCTAAAGCGCGAGGACGTTTACCTCCTTAACGTGCTCCGTTGTAGACCCCCGAATAATCGCAATCCTCAAGAGGACGAAGCCCAGAACTGTCGGCAGTTTTTGGATCGCCAGTTGGAGCTGGTCGCCCCTGAGTTTATTTGCTGTTTAGGAGCTGTGGCAGCACAGAATCTGCTCTCCACGACCGTCTCGATCGGACGTCTACGCGGCAAGCTCCACGATTATCAAGGCATCCAAGTCGTTTGTACCTATCACCCGGCGTATTTGCTGCGAAATCCGTCAGCGAAGAAAGATGCCTGGGCCGATATGAAACTGCTGATGCGCGAGATGGGGACTCCGGTCGGGGAATGACGACTAAAAATCGCCTTTTTGCCCTATGAGTTTTGTCATTCGCCATTACTGTCACGGCAGTCTGGGGCGACCTTGCCGGTCGTAACGGTCCTGATCGAGCGATTTTATAAACTCCAGCTATATCAGGCACCAAAGTGTTTTCACGTGCGTAGCTGCTTGATAAAGTCGGTGTATAAGCAACGCATCGTTCGTGGTGTACGTGCTTGATTTCTGGACCAACTTTTCACGACCGCTCTGATTGACCAATTGAAATCGTCAAACGACATGATTTTTCCTGAAACACCCAAATCGAGCGACGTCGACGATTTGCTCCGCAACGCTCAGCTTCGCGATGCCCTCGAACCGCTGTACGACGAGTCGATCGGGCGTGTGAACGCCGAGTTGATGTCGACCTCCAGCGAAAACGATTTTTTACAGTCGATGCTGGAATGGGAACGCGCTCCGATACTGCCGATTTCCGAGTGGTTTCATCCTGAACTGCGTTTGCCTACGCCCGATTCGTTGGACGACGCATGCTTGCAAGAGCTACTCTACCAAACCGTCGAGCGACTGTACGACATGCACATCGTGCTCGACTTTACCGACCATCTTTCCGATCGCGAGTTGTATTGCCTGATCTATCGCGACATCCTGCCGGCTCACGAAAAGCAAATACGCCGCCAGAATAACTTTTTGCATTGGGACTGCGCCAACACCGATGGCGACCCCGACACATGGCTCCGTTACTACGCCAGCGAACCCGAACGCCAAGCCTGGGCTGCCGAAACTGAGGGCTATCTACCGCAAGTCGAAGATCCGCCACACGAGCGCGAATTGCCGCGAGCGCCGCTTTAGGCGAGCGGCAGATAGGTATTTACCTGCCCCAACCGACATCCATTTTTGCCACAAACGAAGTGAACCACAACGACACGACGGACACAACGTAAAATCGTAACCGTTCACGGAAAAAAGAAAACTCACGCAAAGACGCGAAGGCGCAAAGGGAGAAATCCACCCAAAACAACGAAACGTAGTCCAGTAACCATTATCTATTCTCCCCTGCTGTCTTTGTGCCTTTCCTTTCCTTTCTTAGCGCCTTCGCGTCTTTGCGTGAGACTCTGTTCAAGCTAGGGCCGTGAACGGCTACGTAAAATCTACATTGTACCCGTCGTGTCGTCGTGGTTAATTTTCAAGCAATTCTTTCGCCATCAGGGTAATTCTCAACTGCCGCTCGCCTTAGCGGCTGCTGATTTTCTCAGAGCCATAGATCCAATACGCACAAATTGATGGTGTGGCGATTCGGGTGATTCGTAGGTAATATAGCATTTCGCCTGCCCAGCGAATTTCACGCTTCCTGAAATACTCTGCCTACGAGTCCTCGTTGTATAATTCTGCATCACTTCCGCCTTTACTGTTGGCCCAACAAGCTGGGCTGACGCTGCATGGCTGGATTGCGGTACTCGTGACGGTTACCATTTTTGGCGCAATGCAGCGTCGTCATGCCGTGTCGGTCGACTTGCTGTTTCTGGGTGGGCTGGTGTTGGTCACGTTGACCGGTGTGCTTTCGCCTGAGGAAGCACTCGCAGGGTTTTCCAATAAAGCCGTCGTAATGATTGCTGCGTTGTTTGCCGTTTCGGCAGGATTGCGCGTGACGGGGGCGCTCGATTGGATCGGCAATCGGTTACTCGGCGGCGCAACGACCGAACGAGGCGCGTTGGTCCGATTGGCTGCGGCAATCGTGCCAGCATCGGCGTTTGTACTCAACACGCCACTGGTGGCGATGATGGCGCCAGTGGTTGTCGATTGGTGCCGGCGGCACAGGATCTCGCCTTCGCGGCTGCTGATCCCATTAAGCTACCTCACGATAATCGGTGGTGTCTGCACGTTGATCGGCACGAGTACGACGCTGGTGATCAATGGTCAATTGGCAGAGATGGCTTCAAGTAAAGAATACCCAGCAGAAGTCGCCACAAAAATCGGAGAACTTTCCTTCTTCGAGATTACCTGGATCGGGCTGCCGCTGGCGTTGGTGGGCGTAACGTACATGCTGTTTGTCGCGCCGCGGCGACTGCCCAATCGAACCGATCTCGTGGAGGAATTCGACGAGCATCGCCGCGACTATCTGGTCGAAATGCAAGTCGAACAGAATTGCCCGTTGATCGGAAAGTCGGTTCAAAACGCCGGGCTGCGAAATTTGCCCGGTTTGTTTTTGATCGAAATTGGCCGCGGCGATGAGACGATCACGCCGGTGAGTCCCAAAGATATCATTCTTGCCAACGACCGCTTGGTCTTCACAGGTGTCGTGACTACGATCGCCGACCTAGAGCGAATTCCCGGTTTGGTGCCAGCGGTCGACAACTCGTTTGAGACTCGCCCTGCACAGCGTGTTCAGCGCGAGCTGACCGAGGCGGTGCTCTCTCGGACATCGCCATTGATTGGGCTTACGGTGCGTGGCAGCAACTTTCGCAAGCGTTACAACGCAGCTGTGGTGGCCGTACATCGCAACGGCGAACGACTGACAAATAAAGTCGGCAACGTCCGACTCGAGCCGGGCGACA
>JAJDEE010000051.1 GCA_029259975.1 Planctomycetota bacterium | reverse complement strand
CATTACTGCATCGCCAGTTTTCAGTGAGAATCGCGATATCATCGAGCTGGCAAAGGCGTTGCCACCCGGCGAAAACGAGGTTTGGGCTAACGGCAGCAAAGTTGCCGAATGGGTATCGTACCGATTGGAGGAATTTGGTCCTGTCGACGAACCGGACTCTCGGTTTGTAAAACGGCTGGCAGGCAGCAGGCCGCAAGCCTTGATTCTGACGAACGACGGCCAGGACGTGACGGGCGAGTATCTAAAAAGTTCTTCGGCGGGCATCGACCCCCAAGGGCGGCCTCAAGTCCGATTTACCATCAATCCCAAGGGTGCCTACCTCATGAAGCGACTCACAGGTAGCCACCTGGAGAATGCCTCTGGACAGGCGTATTACCTTGGCGTTCTTCTGGATAACAAGCTGCTGACGGCCCCTTCGATCGGTGACCAGATATCTTCGCAGGGCGAAATCACTGGCAACATGGGCAAAGAAGACGTCGACTTTATCGTCGGCATCCTCAATGCGGGAAGCTTGCCAGCGACTTTAAATAAAGATCCGATCAGCCGCGAGCTAGTTAGCCCGGGTGTTGGGGCCGAGACCGTTACCAAAGCACGGACAGCAATCACTTACTCGCTGATCGTAGTGATGATTTTCATGCTGTTTTACTACCGCTTTGCCGGGCTTGTCGCATGCTTGGCGCTGGGTGCGAACTTGGTGCTAATTTTGGGGTTGATGGTGTTGTTCCACGCTGCCTTCACACTGCCAGGATTGGCCGGTTTGGTGCTCACGATTGGAATGTCGGTTGACGCGAACGTGCTAATCTTCGAGCGTATTCGCGAAGAACGCAAACGGGGTGCCGCGATGCGGATGGCGATCCGAAACGGTTTTGCCCGCGCGACACAAACGATCGTCGACGCAAATGTCACGACGTTAATTACGGCGATCGTGATTTACAAAATCGCCCCTGACAACGTCAAGGGTTTTGGCGTGACGCTGATTATCGGTATCGTGATGAGTATGTACGCGGCCATCTTCCTGTCGCGACTAGTCTTCGATGTTGCAGAAAAGATGGGCAATATCAAAGAGCTGAGCATGGGCCAAATCATCGGCAAGACAAATATCGATTTCCTAGGCAAACGCTCGTTGGCGATGGTTGCCTCGCTACTGTTCATCGGCATCGGTCTGTCGGCGGTCTACAATCGGGGTGCCGATCTGCTGAACATCGACTTCACCGGTGGCAGCTCGGTGACGATGGTTCTCAACGAAGGCCAAGAAATGGAATACAGTGTTGTCAAATCGCTGATCGAAGAAAAAACCGAGTTGGGCGACAAAAACCTTTCGCTGGTAGCCGTTGGCGAGCAAGTGGACGGTAAAGGCGACACTTTCAAGGTGAGCTGCGTCGAGCAGGACGTTATCGCGGTTCAAGAAGCTTTGCACGAAGCATTCGGCGACAAACTAAAAACTTATCGAATCAAAACGTCAGAAATTATCCCACTCTCAGACGAATCGGCTTCCGTAAGCCCGGCAAGCGACTCCTCGATCCAATTGGTTAACTTCCAAGAGGATGCGGCCTCGACAAAGGGCGAAAAGCAGACAGACCCCGCTTCTGATACCGAAACGACGACAGCAGCCGTGGCGGGCGATCCGTTTGCTGGCGGGTCGAGTTTTGAACTAAATTTTGAGGCTAGTGGCAGCGATGCCGGCATTAGCTACGACGCGGTACGGCAGCTTCTGCAAGACGCGCTCGATGCGACGGGGCACAGCGGCGCGGCGATGTCCGTGACGCACCCCGACTACCAATCTGGCAGTGCCCGTCGCTTTACCTCCTGGAACGTCAAACTGGCCTTGCCCGCAGCTGCGGCGAGTGAAGTAGTTGACAAGCTGGAAGCCTCGGCCAACAACAAACCGATCTTCCCGCTAGCCAATAAAATCGGCGGCCGTGTCGCTGGCGACATGACCACCAAGGCGATTGCCGCCATCATCATCAGCTTGCTAGGTATCGTCGCCTACATTTGGTTCCGATTCCAACATGTCATGTACGGTGTCGCGGCCGTGGTCGCGTTGATCCACGACGTGCTAGTCACCTTGGGGATGATTGCATTGAGCGCTTGGCTGGTGAATAGTATCCCCGGACTTGCCGGCAGTCTGATGATCGAAAAATTCCAAATCAGCTTGCCGATCGTCGCCGCATTTTTGACGATCATCGGTTATTCGCTCAACGATACGATTGTCGTGTTCGACCGCATTCGCGAGGTGAAAGGAAAAAGCCCCGACCTCGGCTCGGAGATGATCAACAGCAGCATCAATCAAACGCTATCACGAACAATACTCACCTCGTTGACCACGTTTCTATCGGTGATCCTGCTCTACTCGCTTGGTGGTGATGGTATCCACGGTTTTGCTTTTGCTTTGGTTGTTGGGGTGATCGTCGGTACTTACAGCTCGATCTTCATCGCCTCGCCGGTGCTGCTTTGGATGAGTAAGCGTTCGCAAACCGCAGGCCATCGGCCAGGGGCACGAGCGGCCTAGAAATCGACGAGCGTTGGTTCTTGCGTTCGGCCGCAGCCAGTTTAAGACGGCGACGTTCTGCCTATTCGTTGGCTTCGTCAAGGTTTACCTGACCCGAGGAATCGGGTAGCGATTACGCCACCAACGATAGGTACGGCCCGATCATCTCAACCGAAGTACCCCGGTGGTCCGAAGCTCTTGATAGAGGGGAGTTTTGATAGGTTTCGCTCCAAATTCTCCCGGGACGCATCATGAGTCGAGGCAGAAAGCTGCTGATTGTCGGATTGGTACTCGTCGTTGGCTTGGGGTTGGCATGGCCCTTCCGCAGGACAGCTACCAACAATCCAAATGAGCCGAGAGTTGAGTCACTAGCCACCGATCTTCGCCAAGCAAAGCCAACGGCGTCTCGGCAATCCCCCAGTCAACCACTGCAAATAGGTTCGCCGCAGCCACATGTGGTCGCGAAGATGACAAGCCTGGGCGATCAAGGCTCGGGGAGACAAAAATCATCTTCTACCGCCAGTTTCGATTTGGCTAACCACCCGGCGTTATCCAATCCTTTCTCACAGCAGACGGTTTCCCCAGTAACGCCGACCATGCCGCCGAACCCGCAGGCAACCCTCGAAAGCTACCGGCCCGCCGACACACAGAAGGTTCACACGGGTTCGCGGCCTGCGTACTCAACCGTCGATCCGGGGCGTGTGGTTGATGACAAGGTTGACGTACGTCACGTGGTGCAGAATAGCGATACCCTTGAAAAGCTTGCCAAACGATATCTGGGCGACGAGGCCAGATCGCTCGAGATTTTCGATCTGAATCGCGACTTACTCGATAACCCTCATCTGTTGCCCATCGACGCAGAATTGCGTATCCCGGTCGATCTACGCAAGAGGGTTGACTGAAGGCCACTTGCCTGAGAGCTAACAGAACGACGCAGCTAGTAGCTCAGCTAGTTAGAGCGGCGACGTCGTTGTATCCATTCGAATTCTTGCTGTGACAGACGCGCGTCGAGAAAGAATTCGATCGTAGGCAACACGTTAAAGCTGGGATCGGTGAGCAATCGTGTACCTTGTAAAGATGTCGGTCGAGAAATCATGACCAAGTCTTTACTTTCTGGCCCTTCTTCAGGTGGCGGCTCAGGATGGTATCGTTTCAGATATTTGTGAATATTTTCAGCACTTTTGGCTGCTTTGCGGTCTTGGCTGCCATAAATAATCAGCATCGATATTTTCTGACGAACATCTTGTTGCCTGATCGGATTCAACATGGGTAATCCGCGGTAGCTCCATTCTGGCGAAGAGAGGATAAGCCCTTTGACATCTTGTCCCTGCTTGCGGCTAGCCAATTTGGGAGTACTCCAATCGACAGCCGCCCAAGATGTAGCCACATTTGCTCCCATGCCACTCCCTAGCAGACAAAGTTTGTTCAAATTCAATTCACCCGCATCGTTCTTTTTTACTAAAAACTTGCGGACTGCTTCCATGTCGTAGAGAACCATGTTGCGGAAATCTTGCTTGCCCAGCCGGGCCGCTTCGAGCTTGCGGGTTTGTCCATTCCGACCTTCCATCGATGTGCTTTCGCCATGGCCGCGTAAGTCGACAGAGAGAATCGCATGAGAAGGTCGTTCGCCTTCGGGCGGACTATGTAAAATCCGGGCGAGGCTATTAAACACAGCGCGGCTTTCTTTGAAATCGTGCAACAGGACAATTGGTACAGCCTCTTTTCCCAAACTGCTGGGATAATAGGAAACCTTGAGCCGCACGCCATCCTTGGTTTTCAGCGTCACCTTCTCCTGCGAATCCGCATCTCGCCGTTGTGCCG
>JAJDEE010000006.1 GCA_029259975.1 Planctomycetota bacterium | reverse complement strand
GCGCGCCCGTGCGTGAGGCAGGCACGGCCCAACAAACCTTGCCGTAACTTCAGCAACGAACCCGAGTTAAACAACCTAATAGGAGGAAATGCACTAGGGAAGCGCGAAACGAGCTTCTGTATACTGGCAGAAGGCTCGACCCCGAGACCGGGTTACAGTTGAATCGGAATCGGTTTTATGCTTCGCATCTGGGGCGGTGGGTGAATCGGGATCCGATTGGGTATTATGGTGGGACGTTGAATCTTTATGAGTATGTAGGTAGCATGCCGACGCAGTTTGTCGATCCTTCTGGACTCCATTTTGCTGTACCCCCAGGCGCTCCTCCCGGTTGGAGGCCAGGGGATCCAGGAGGTTTTCCCGACCCAGGAGGCTTACCCGATCCAGGAGGCTTACCCGATCCAGGAAGTTGGCCACTTCCTGGTTTCCCAAATCCCGATGATCCGCCACTTCCAATAGATCCTCCAGGGAGACCCTATCCACCAATAGATGGGCCAAGTATTGGGCCGCCTCCGTGTCCAGGTCCTGATAGGTGTACACCAGAAGAGATATTCCTTTGTAAAGTGAGATGTCAAGTTACGTCTGGAATTGAGTCTGCTGCTTGCGGTTACGGTCCGCCGGCTTACAAGTGGCCATGCAAAGCCGCTGCAGCTGCTGCTGGGGCGTTGTGCAAAAAGTTGTTATGTAGCTTAGGGTGCCCTTAAACAAACCCCTGCTTCTATTGGAAAATATGTGAAATGAGAAAATTCACATATGAGCCATCTAGTATTTTTTGTGACTTACCGTGAGACTCGTGAATTCCCAAAAGTAGCCGCAGCTTTTTGCTTGTTTATCAATTTTGAAGAGCATGACACCTAATATGAACACACTTGCCGTTGTTAAGGCCGCCTTAATTGCCTGTGTGATAAATTTTGCATTTGGTGTAGTTTTTGGTGTTCTTTTATTCCGATTTCTTCCAGACGATTTATCAATCGAAGACTCTTTCGAAATTCCAACTATTCTCTACTGGATTTTTTTCCTTCTTTCGCTCTTTCCGAATCTCCTTGGCGGTTATCTTGCCGCAACTTATGCAGGTCGTAATTTCCTCCTTCATGCAATCGTTACAGGAACAGTATTACTTGCCGCTTATGCAGCTTTATATCTAATTCCTAGTGAAGATGATTTTAGTTTTATGGATGGAATTACATTGCTTGCCATTATTCCGCTTGCAGCAACGGGCGGGTGTCTTGCCCGCAAGGTCAAAAAACTCAGCCGAACCGAAGGCTCTTTGAAAACTAAGGATCGGGGAGGCTAGGGATACAAGTCACTTAATCGATGGTACGTTCCTTTTTTCGCCGTTCTCGACGCTGCTTATTCCACTTTTTGTTGACTGTCGGGTCCAACCATCTACGCATATTTTCTCGAAAGAAAAAGCGGAACAAGAACGGTGACTCCAGAGAATCCTCCCAGGGGGAATAATCGTGAAGTCGACTGATAGGAGTTAACAGGCGAGTTTTGCGTTGCAAGTTGTGAGTCTGAAGAGAGGAGCTGCGCCTGAGCGAACGGAACCGGATAACTCAGGGAGCGTTACGATTGTTGCAAGGCAAGAGCTAGGAACAATCGTAACAAGCGTAGGTAAATTTACCCAAGATGGCGCAGACCTTCTCTGAGTTCGATTGCGGGCAACCGAAAAAATCCCCATCGCAATACCTCCCTGCGGTGAGTTCCTTAGCGAAAAAATCATGGCGGCGGCCTCGCCGCCAACTGTCGAGCAACGCGTAACAACCGCTCCCGATGAAAATGCCTGCTCCAAGCATGATAGCGCCGCGCGCACCAGACCTCCGTGGGCAGAATATCGGCCACCCACTCCATCGGACAGACGCGACACTTGGGACAAGTCGGGGAGAGCGGATCGTCCGGCTCAAAAGCATCACCAGACATCGGTTCGTTTTTCTCCGGACTCGCTTCTTGCTCCTTGCCACTGGCGACTTCTTCGACTCCCAAATACTTCCTACAAAGAGCCAAGTTTTGGTTCTTGTCGCTCCCGCCCATGAGTCCATAGTAGCGAACTCGCCGAAAACGCGTGGGCAGAATGTGGAGTAAAAACCGCCGGACAAATTCTATGCCCGAGATTCGCTCAGTGATCGTTTCACCCCCATTGCGATAATCTTTCACGCGAAAAGTGACGCGGTGTCCATCGTCGCGAACGATGCGCCCGTTACCAATCGCTGAGCCGGCAACATACGCCGCCAAGTATTTTAAGGCGGCCTCGGGCCCAGCGCAGTGCTCCGGTGGCGGCTGCACGTTGACGATCCAGCCTTTTTTTGCAAGTGGCGCCAGCCACGCTTCAAACGCCGACTGCTCGGCAAGCGGAGCCAACTGTCCGGCAAGTTTTAAGTTCTGCTCTTGATGCAGTTTTACGAGCCCGCGTAAGTAGAGCGTGCGAAACCGGTCGGCCAAGTCGGCTGTTTGAAGGAAAGAATCGACCTTGTTTTCTGCAAAGAGACTGTCAGCAGAGACCCACCGCGACTTGTCGCGGGTGAGCCCGCCCAAGGGCACGACACAATGGACATGCACATGGGCATTGATGCGTTGGCCCCACGTGTGCAGCACCATCACCGCGCAAAGCCTCAACTGGAACCGCTTCGCCGCAGGCTGCGACAGTGCCTTCCAGGCCGAGTGAAACAGGAGCGTATAAGTGGCCCACGGATTGGCCAACAGCAGTGGCAATAACTCGTGCGGCAACGTAAATACGACATGCACATACCCGACCGGCAGCTTCCAGTCGAGCATTTTTTCGAGCCAGTCGCTGCGGGCTGCGCCGCTGCAGGTCGGGCAGTGCCGATTACGGCACGAGTGATACCGAAAATGGTGGTGGCGGCAGCCACCACACTTCCACGACTGACCGCCCATCGCGTGGGTGCGGCAAGCGGTCAGCCGCGACAGCGTCATTTTCTGGTGGGGCGTAGCGCCGTTCGCTAGGGCCTCGGCCCCATAGCGGCGCAAGACGTCGGCGACGCTCGTCGTCGTTTCTGTGGAGTTTTTTTCCAACGGAGTGCCGGTGAGTCCCTCCGCCGTCGCCGTCACGTCAGCCCTGCACTTGTGCTTCGGAGGGCTGATGGGGGGGGCAGAGGCGTGAGGGACGGTCCCTCTGTCGAGCCTGAGCTGAAGTTTTTTCTGCACGTCGCCAAGTCGATGCCTGAGATTTTTGAATAAAAAAACATTTTCCCACTTGTGGCCGGAGTCGACTTGCCGCATTCCTAGTGTTTTGACCTTTTTGTTTTCAGAAAAATCACAAAACACTCGGGACGCGCACGTCGACGGAGCAGCACGTTTCCGCCACCGGCTTTTTCGTATTTTAATGATTGAATCAAAAACCCTAACCCGTTCTGCGCTACCGGTACGCGCCTCACCAGAAAAAGAAAAACCTGTCATGATTGCTCAAAACCCAACCTTTGAAATTGAAACCGACGTTCTGGTCACCGACACGGAAGTGATTTTCCATTTTGACGATCGGCGTTACCGCGTCCGTGGCCTGGAAAAAAACCTCAGCTTGGCGCGTCTGCATGTCAACTTAAAAGTCGACCGACTCGACGCGGTGCATATCCACAGTTTTGATTTGTACAGCGACCGGCACCGGACGCAATTTATCGAGCGCACGTCTGAGGAACTTTACGTTGAGGCGGCGCTCGTGAAGCGTGACCTCGCAAGAATCTTGCGAAAACTCGAAGAGTTACAAAACGAAAAAACGGTTCCCCCAACAGAAAAACCGGTCGAAATTTCGAAAACGGATCAAGTCGCGGCGATGCAGCTCTTGGCAGACCCTCAGCTCTTGGAGCGGATCGCCACCGATTTCGATCGGTGCGGCTTGATCGGCGAAGAGTCGAGCAAGCTGCTCTGTTACTTGGCGTGCGTGTCGCGTCGGTTGTCGCAGCCGCTGGCCGTACTGATTCAAAGCAGCAGTGCCGCCGGAAAAACGACGCTCATGGATGCGGTCCTTGCTTTTGTGCCGCCGGAAGACACGGTCCGTTTTTCGGCGATGACTGGCCAGTCGCTTTACTACATGGGTCAAACGAGCCTCCAGCACAAGGTGCTGGCGATCGCCGAAGAAGAGGGCGTCGAGCAAGCGAGCTATGCACTCAAGCTTCTGCAAAGCGAAGGCAAGCTGACGCTTGCCAGCACCGAAAAAAACATTGATACGGGCCGGCAGCAGACCCAAACCTACACGGTCGAAGGCCCGGTCATGTTGTTTTTAACCACCACTTCAGAGACTCCTGACCCCGAACTCCAAAACCGTTGCATCACCTTGCGAGTCAATGAAACGCCCGAGCAGACCGCCGCAATTCACTGTCGCCAGCGGAGCGAGTATTCGCCCAAGGCAAGTGCCGATTGCGCAGCAATCCGCACGCTGCATCAAAACGCCCAGCGCTTATTAAAACCACTGCGGGTGATTATTCCCTGGTCGGACCAGCTGACGTTTCGCTCGGACCTGACACGCATGCGGCGCGACCACGTGAAATATCTGTCGCTGATTGCGTCTTTGACATTATTGCATCAACATCAACGCGAGCAGACGGTGCGTCAGCAGGGCGACCAAGATGAAACGTGCGTTGTTGCCACGTTGGCCGATGTTGAGGTAGCGGGGAAGTTGGCCAGCGAAGTACTCGGCCAAAGCCTCGGCGCGCTGATGCCGCAAACGCGGCAGTTGTTGATGCTGCTGGACGATTACGTTACACAACAGGCGACCGAAAAAGAATCACCGCGCACTGGCGTTCGTTTTACGCAGCGCGAGCTGCGTGAAAGTTTGGGCTGGGGCGACTTTCAGTTAAGGCGTCACCTCAAGCGGTTGGTGGAGCTGGAGTATGTCTTGCCGCATCGCGGTAGCCATCGCAATCAGCGTCTCTACGAGCTGCTCTACCAGGGCGAAGGCCAAGACGGAAAACCGTTTTATTTGGGGCTTGTCGATACGGCCAAGCTCCGAAAACCGACCCGCAAGCAGTCACGGAAATCCAAAACGATCGGCTAAATTCCAAAACGATGCCCTGCCGATGCCCATTCGATGGGGGTTTGATGCCCCATCGATGGGCAGGAAAAACGACGCAAGTCATTTTACTGGCGACGTTTACGTCCTGAGGACGTAAACGTCGCCCTCGAACGATCAACACCCCCTAAAAAATGCCATCTCTCCCGTGCCTGCGACGCGGGTTTTTTATTGCCCTCACCGAAAGGAAAAAACCATGCCTGCCAAAGGGGACCGAACTGAAAAACTGATTGCTGGCGACCCGAGCGACCCCCAAGGAATGTGCGTCTTGCTCCGTCGTTATTTCGAGTCGTTGCTGTTGCGTAACTACTCGCCAGAGACCATCAAAAAACATCGCTTGCAGCTGAATGATTTTATTCGCTGGTGCGAGGATCGCGATCTGGTGCAGCCGCAAGAAATCACTCGCCAGCTGATTCAAAACTACCAGCGGCACATGCTGCGGCAGATCGACAAGCGGGGCAACGTTTTTTCGTTTCGGAATCAGTACAGTCGGGTCTGCTCGATTCGATGCTGGTTTCAGTGGCTGGCCAAGCATGAAATCCTGCCGCACAATCCGGCAGCTGAGCTCGATCTGCCCAAGCTGGGGCAGCGATTGCCGAAGTACGTGCTTAATGAAACCGAAGCCGAAACGATTTTAAGTCAGCCCGACGTCACGCGGCCAGTGGGACTGCGTGACCGGGCGATTCTGGAGACTTTTTATTCGACCGGGATGCGGCGGATGGAATTGGTGAACTTGCAAACTCACGATTTAGATCGAGAGCGGGGCGTCGTGACCATTCGTCAAGGCAAGAACAAAAAGGACCGGGTCATTCCGATCGGCGCGCGGGCGCTGGCTTGGATCTCCAAATATCTCTTCGAGGTGCGTCCCGAGTTCGTCGTTGATTTTAGCATCGGTACGCTCTTTCTCACCTCAAAAGGAAACGATTTTTCGGGGTCGACCATGTCGCTGTTGGTACGACGGTATGTCGACCGTGCCGCGGTCGGCAAAACGGGCAGTTGTCATCTGTTTCGTCACACGATGGCCACGTTGATGCTGGAAGGAGGGGCGGACGTCCGTTTCATCCAAGAGATGCTCGGCCACAGCAATCTGGAGACCACCCAGATTTACACACGCGTTTCGATCCGCAAGCTGCAACAAGTGCATACCGAGACGCATCCGGCCAAGAGCGAGCGGAAAGAGTTTGGCGTTTGAGGGAAAATCGGCTACAATTGCGGGTGTTCTTGGGCCAACTACAATAAACCGTTTCGCGCGCCCGTGCGTGAGGCAGGCACGGCCCAACAAACCTTGCCGTAACTTCAGCAACGAACCCGAGTTAAACAACCTAATAGGAGGAAATGCACTAGGGAAGCGCGAAACGAGCATCTGTATACTGGAAGAAGATTGGACCCCGAGACCGGGTTGCAGTTGAATCGGAATCGGTTTTATGCTTCGCATCTCGGGCGGTGGGTGATTCGTGATCCAATAGGGTATGATGGTGATACAGCCAACCTGTATGAGTATGTTCATGGGGGGCCGGACGGTTTTACAGATCCCTTTGGCGAAACGATTACAATTGGCATTCGGCCGATTGCACCCAAGCCGAGAATTGGACC
>JAJDEE010000500.1 GCA_029259975.1 Planctomycetota bacterium | reverse complement strand
CGGACGATCGAGTACCTGTTTACGACCGATCTCTCGAATGCCGAAATCATACTCGGCAAGCTCGTTGCGCGGCTCTGCCTACTTGGGCAACTCCTGTTAGTCGGTTTGCCCATTTTATTTTTATTCCGGCTATTGGGCGGTATTCCGGCTCAACTGTTGGTCGTGATGTTTCTCATCGTGACAAGCGCCTCGCTGCTGATCGCGTCGCTCAGCATCTGCGTATCGGTTTGGTCAGAGCGGTCTCGTGATGCAACAGTACGGGTGTACTTGCTACTAGGCGTGCTAATCTTCCTGCCGATCATCTTACAAACCTCAGCCGGCTGGGGGCCGTTTCAGGGTGCTTTGTGGGATGTTACTGGAAGGCCAATCGTTGATTTTTGCATCACAATCAATCCACTTTGGAGCTTGGGCAACGCGATCGGCAATCAGAATGCAATTGGGGCAGGAATCGACATGACGCTGGTTTGGCAAACCGTCGGCCAACAGACGTTGGTTTCGGTGGCAGCGATCGGCTTAGCGATTTTCGCGGTCAGGCGTGTTCATCTCAAGGAAACCACCAAAGCCGCAAAACGTACGCAGAGCCGATTTAAAATACGACTGCCCAAATGGCGCCGTCCGCTGGGCAATAATCCGATGGTTTGGAAGGAGGTGTTTGCCGGCACAGCTACAACCAAGCTAGGGGTCATCGGCTGGGTGGCGATTGCTTTGATTTTGCTTACCGTTTGTGGAATCATGCTGACTTTGCTGATTAATTCCATTCAGTCAAGCTCAGGATACAACAGCCAACAGTTTCATTTTGGCATCATGGGTCTAACGGGATATCTTGGCACCGGAATTTTGCTACTGCTCGCCGCGCGGGCGGCGGGGCTGGTAACATCCGAAAAAGAACGCGACTGCTGGCTCTCGCTCTTGGCTACGCCGCTCACTGGGCGAGAAATCATGCGTAGCAAGATGTGGGGCAACCTTTACAGCCTGCGATGGCCGCTAGTGGTGTTGGCGATCAATTGGGCGGTGGGCGTTTTGCTGTCTCCAAACTTTCTTTTGCCCGCCCTTGCTTTGCTAGGAACTTATGTGTTGATGGCTTGGTATGTCACAAATTTAGGTCTGCTTTTCTCGTTGCGATCGCAAACGACCTTGCGTGCGATGGGCACGACCCTGGGCACGTTGATCTTCACTGGCGGCGGCTACATGTTTTGTTGCTGTATGGTCATGTCAAACAGCGGTGGCTCGGACGATAGCTTCATGATTTTTTTGGCAGGCTGCATTCCGTTTTTGACAATCTTTCCCGTCCTCGCCTATTTTGAATTTGCACAAGGAAATACTTTTGGCGGATTCGAAGTAGGGATGGGTGTGGCCTATGGGTTGGGGATAGTGGGTTATCTAGTAGCTGGGCTGTGCCTTTACTATTACATGGCGTCCAATTTCGACCGCTTGGCTGGGAGAGCGGTGGAGGTGCCCGGAAATTTTGTGCCGCGTGGCAGCTCCGTAACCCCCGGCTCTGCCGGGGGATGATTCCCCGTATGACGCTGCCCATACAATTAGTTCCAGGCGTCATCCCCCGGCAGAGCCGGGGGCTACATCGTCGGCTTTGCTGCGCGGCATGTAATGGCACAACGCGATACCGCCGAAGTAGAGAATCACTAGCGGGATACCCATCAGCAGCATACTGCCAGGGTCTGCCGGCGTGAGAAGCATCGACAGCACCGAGATCACCAGCACTGCAACACGCCACTTGCTCAGATAAACCTCGACCGAAAAGACGTGGATTCGCTCTAAGAAAAGCATCACCAGTGGTAGCTGAAAACTAATACCAAATCCTAGTGGCAAGATTAACACAAAACCAATCCACTCGCTAATTTGTGGTGTCGGGTTGATGCCCATCTGGGCATTGAACCAGAACAAAAAATCGAGCACGTAGCCAATCGCCACGAAAAACGCCAATGCCGCCCCGGCGAAAAATAGCCCTAAACTCATCGGCAGAAAAATGTAGATGTATTTGCGTTCGTGGTTGTAGAGTCCCGCTGCCACGAATTCCCAGATGAAGTAAAAAATAAACGGGCTTGCAATCATCGCGCCGACGACCAGCGAAGCTTTGACATAGACCATAAAAGGCTCTTGGCCCGAAAGGCTGATCAGTTTCAGACGCGGGTCTTTTTCGAGTGGCTTGTAGACTGGCAGCTTGACTAGGTCTTCGCGCGTCGTGGCGAATTCTGTTGTTGGTACTGCTTGGCCAATTGCTTTTGCTAGGTCGCGAGGGTCGATGAGCAGGAAATCGGGGACCAGGCCATCGTCGGCCATTTTTTCGGCCGTGGCTGCCAAGTCGTCGGGGACCGATTCGCCAGCCTGTTGCCGCTGTTCAAGCCGTGTCAGATTTTCTTTTTCTGCTTGGCCGCGATAAAAAATTTCGAGCGAGTCACGCAGCGGTTCTTGGATATAATCGACTGCCGAAAAACCGAGCATCAGCCCCAGGCCAGTGCCAATAGCCAGTGCAGCCAACGATTTGAACAGCGCACTACGCAGTTCCTCGAGATGCGCTGGAAACGACATCTTGCTCCGATCGAGCGGGTCGGCTGGTGGCGTGTCGTTAGGAGCTTGGTCGGGCATGGATGGCGAGAGCTTGAAATGGCGCAGTTGTCCCTGAAAGAATACGGCGCAAAAGGTGGCCTGGGACGTTTGCTGTAAGTCCTATACTATCAAGGGATTGGGGCTTCGGCAACGTGCCCAAATTCAAGCCCGAAGTAGAAGAACCACGAAAGAAACGAAATACACGAAAAGGTTCTCGACGCTATCTGCTTTCGATTCTTTCGTCTTTTTCGTGGTTTGCTGTCACACATCTCTATCCGAGCCGTTGATGAACACAATTTGCAATTACCCACTAAGATTTCAACCGCTGTTTCGCCACTATCTGTGGGGTGGCCGTCGGCTCAAAACGATGCTGGGAAAATCGCTCGGCACGGGGGACGACTATGCCGAAAGCTGGGAGTTGGTCGATCACGGCGCCGACCAAAGCGTCGTACTCAACGGCGCGGCGGCTGGGCTGACGCTGGAACGATTAGTGGCTGAGCACAACTCCGAACTCTTCGGTCGGCACGCTGGCCAAGCGCAGTTTCCGCTACTGTTTAAGTTTTTGGATTGCAATCGCACACTCTCTGTCCAAGTGCATCCCAACGATGCGCAGGGTGCGCTACTCGATCCGCCCGACTTGGGAAAAACCGAGGCCTGGGTCGTGCTGGCGGCAGACCCTGGCAGTAAGATTTACGCAGGGCTTAAAGCGGGGGTGACAGAAGAGGATTTACGCGTAGCACTCAAATCGGGCACATGCGATCAGTGCCTGCACACCTTCGAGCCGCAAGTGGGCGACTGCGTCTTTATCGAGGCGGGCACTGTTCACGCGCTGGGCGAGGGGCTTGTCATAGCCGAAATCCAACAAGCCAGCGACACTACATTCCGATTGTTCGATTGGAACCGCGTTGGCCCCGAAGGCAACCCTCGCGATTTGCACATCGAACAATCGCTGGGCGTCACTAATTTCGAGCGAGGACCGGTCTCGCCCCAGCAACCACAACGCACCGATCAACCAGTCCGAAAGCGATTGGTGACTTGCGACAAATTCGTACTCGACCGCCACACGCTGGAGGTTTCACAATCAATCTGTGGCGACAACCGATTTCATCTACTAGCCGTAATCGAAGGGTCCTTATCGATTGGCAGCGAAAAATTGCCACTCGGTGCTACGTGTTTGCTTCCCGCAGCAGCAGGCGAGGTAGAGCTTGTGCCGCAGGGCAGGGCGGTGGTGCTAGATATTTATTTGCCGTGAAGATGCTAGCAAGGCAGGTCTGGTTTGCCTTTCGGCAAGTCGAGCGATTTCGTACACTTCCCGCCCGGTCCCGCCATCCTCTCCAGGTGTAGTTATGCGCTATTTTGTGCTTGTTATGCTTTTGCTGCCGCTAACGGCCTGCTCGTCGACAATCCATAAGCCGACGCTGCTACATCCAGGGCCAGTCGGTTTTCAGCGAAACAATGCCATCCAATTCGATCCCTACCCGCCCAACGACATGGGCCCCGAGATCGTAGGCGGTCGCCCCGTCGATTTCCAAAAGCCACTCAATGAAGTGACTCGAGCACGTCAACAACAGACGATCGCGCCGTGGCAGGCGGCACCGTTGTACTGACCACTGAGAAAAAGGGATTGCAGGCTTAGCCGTCGAGGGTGCCTTTGGTGCTGGGCACGCCGGTCATGCGAGGATCGGCTTCGACGGCCATTCGCAATGCCCGAGCCGACGCCTTAAAGACGGCCTCGGCGATGTGGTGGCTATTGCGTCCGTAGTGCATGAGGACGTGCAGGTTGCAGAGCGCGTTGGCCGCTGTTGCCTGCCAAAAATCTTCGAGCAGCTCGCTATCGAAGTCGCCGATCTTGGCCGCCGGCGTCGGAGCATTGTACACCAACGCGTACCGTCCGCTAAAGTCGATCGCCACCGTGACGAGCGTCTCTTCCATCGGTAGCGTAAAGTGCCCATAGCGGCGGATGCCGGCCTTGTCGCCTAACGCTTCGTGTATGGCTCGTCCGAGGCAGATGCCTGTGTCCTCGACCGTGTGGTGCTGATCGACGTGCAGATCGCCTTGGGCTTGTACCTTGAGATCGATCGCCCCATGCTTGGTAAACAATTCGAGCATGTGATCGAAAAATCCCACACCCGTTTCGATGTCAGCCTGGCCGGACCCGTCGAGGTTGAGTTCGAGCTGAATGTGCGTTTCCGCAGTTTTGCGATCGATGCTGGCAGTACGTGGCATGAGTGGGGGATATGAGATTGAAGATGTAAGATTGATGATGTGCAAGCAATAGCCGGTGAGCCACGCTCGCCGACGTCCTCGCCACCAAGTAAAGATACCCCATCCTAGCACGGACACCGCCCCCCGACGACAGGTTCAACGGTCGCAAAACCATAACGCAGAAGGGATTTTTGCCTTGTAACCGGGTTGTTTGCTATAATCGGGCGGTCACTTCGCGGACGTGGCTCACCGGCTATTTGCTGATCTACACATCTTCAATCTCACATCTTCAATCAAACATCTCTCCAAGGGTTCTCTCATGGCACCGATGAAATCGCGCCCTTCGAGGGAACCGCCGACAGACGAATTTGGAGAGAGCTACTCGCTGACGCACTTGGCCCAGCGTTGGGGCGTGTCGCGACGGGCGATCCGACAGCTGCTTCAAACGGGCGAGCTGCCGTTTGTCCAAGTCGCAGGACAACTGCGTGTGCCTGTCGAGGCGGTGCGAGCAGTGGAAGCAACCCAGGCGGAAGAATCGAAAGCTTAAGGCGAGCGACAGATAGGTTTTTACCCGTAGGATAGGCTTCCAGCCTGTCGGTCAAAGCACCACCGACAGGCTGGAAGCCTATCCTACGGTAAATTCGCATTTGCCGTTCGCTTAAAACCGTAAATAAACGCACGAGGAAAGAAATTAACCACGACGACACGACGAACACAACGACCAAGACAAGCACCACAAGGTTTTATCGTTGTGCTCGTCGTGTCGTCGTGGTTCACTTCTTGAGAACAGTGTACGGTTTCAAAAAAACGAACTACAGCTTCCAGTCAGGGGCACGGGCACGGATTAGCTCGGTGAGTCGCAGCAGTGTTTCGACGTCGAGCTGCTCGGTGCGGGCGTCCGCCGGGAGCTGCATCTCGGCGAGCACTTCGTCGATTTCTTGCTTCGACAGATGCTCTTTCATCGCGGCGACGATGTTGGCACGCAAGAACTTGCGGCGGTGGATGAAAATCGTTTTGACGAACTGGTGGAAATACCGCAGGTCGGGGACAGCAGCCCGCCGTTCGGCATCGACCACGATTCGCATGATGGCCGACTCGACTTTGGGGGGTGGCCAAAAAACACTGGGCGGCATGATCCGCACGATCTCGGCGTCGGCTTGGC
>JAJDEE010000499.1 GCA_029259975.1 Planctomycetota bacterium | reverse complement strand
CTGTAGCAAACGAGATGCTACCCAGCAGCTAGCCAAGCAAATACGTGGTCTGGGCGTTCTTTCTGAAGCAATACTCTGTGACTTTTCAGAACCAGACGATTACGCTACTTTTGTTGACCAAGCCTGGCAGATCGCGCCGCTCGACATCTGGGTCAACAACGCCGGTGTTGATGTCCTTACTGGCGAAGCTGCTGCTTGGACATTCCCCAAAAAACTTGCAGCGATCTGGCAAGTCGACGTTGCTGCCACTATCGAAATAGCTAGAGAAGCCGGTGTACGAATGAAACAGCAAGGCCACGGCGTCCTGCTCAACATTGGCTGGGACCAAGCAGCGACCGGCATGGAAGGTGACAGTGGCGAGATGTTTGCCGCCAGCAAAGGAGCCGTGATGGCCTTCACTCGCAGCCTTGCCAAAACGTTAGCTCCTGAAGTGCGCGTCAACTGCATTGCCCCCGGCTGGATCAAAACCGATTGGGGCGAAACAGCCTCGGCGGAATGGCAACAGCGGGTAGTTAGCGAATCGTTGCTCCACCGTTGGGGCACTCCCAAGGATATCGCCCAGGCAGCCCGTTTCTTAGTCTCGTCGCAGGCCTCATTCATTACGGGCCAGATATTGGACGTAAACGGCGGCCGCAGATGACGACAAGATCTAGGCAAGAAGAGCACATTCATTTTGTCACCGGCCGATTGGCGCAGCACGCGCTCGAAACGATCGTACCAGTGCTCGCCGAGCAAACGGGCTTTGCGTATTCGATCGATGTGCTTCCGATCACCGTCGCGGCGTTAATGAGTCCGCAGTGGATTGCCAAACATATCCGAGTCCCTAAAGCTGCCGACCGCGTACTAATTCCAGGCTACTGCAAAGGCGATTTGCTGCAACTCGAAAAGGCGGTGGGCTTGCCGATCAATGTCGGGCCACGTGATCTCCAGCAACTGCCGGCCTATTTCCTGCGTGAACCCACGCCGCTCAATTATGGCGAGTTCGACGTAGAGATCATCGCCGAAATCAACAATTGTCCTCGACGAACACTAGAGGAAATTCTCGCCATTGCCAAGTCACTTCGAAATGATGGGGCCGATGTCATTGACATTGGCTGCGAACCAGACGATTGCTGGCCTGGGGTTGGCGAGGTCGTGCATGCGCTGCGCGACGAGGGCCTCCGCGTCTCGATCGATAGCCTCAACCCTACTGAAATCGAATCGGCCGTCTGTGCTGGGGCCGAACTTGTGCTTAGCGTCAACAGCTCGAACCGTGATGCTGCTGTCGATTGGGGCGTCGAGGTGATCGCTATTCCCGACGATCCCGAAACCCTTGCTGGACTGGATGAAACGATCGACCAGCTTGCCAAAGCCAATGTGCCGCTGCGAATCGATCCGATTCTTGAGCCGATCGCATTCGGCTTTGCCCACAGCTTAGGCCGTTACCTAGAAATCCGTCGCCGCTATCCCGACGCTGAAATGATGATGGGGGTTGGAAATCTCACCGAATTGACGGATGCCGATTCCGCTGGAATCAACACCTTGCTACTCGGCTTTTGCCAAGAGCTGGGCATCCGCAGCGTTCTCACCACCCAAGTCATCCATTGGGCCTGCACCAGTGTTCGAGAATGTGACTTGGCTCGTCGATTGATGTTCCACGCTGTCAGCAATCAAGTTTTCCCCAAACACTTAGAGCCAAAGCTGGTGATGTTACGCGACCATCAGATCAGCGAAACTCCCCTCGAACAAATCAAGCAACTCGCCAACGACATACGTGACCACAACTATCGTATCTTCGCATCGGGCGGAAGCATCCATCTAATCAGCAGCAAGATACACCTGCAAGACACTGATCCATTCTCTCTCATGGAGCAACTTCGCAGCAGCAACCCAAGCCTCGATCCAAGCCACGCCTTTTATTTAGGCTACGAAATGTGCAAGGCGCACACGGCCATCTTGCTTAAAAAAAGCTACCAGCAAGACGAATCACTCGACTGGGGACTAGCCACGCGTCCCGAAACCCGACATTATCTGAAGAAAAAATCCAGCTCTAAGCAGTCTTCATGAATGCCCCAACTCCCGATATTGTCGATTTTCCTCTTGTCGCGCAGCTGCCGTCCAACTTGTCTGCGGAGGAAGTTTTTAAGCGTCTCGTTAATCTGCCGCATATTATTTTCTTCGATAGCGCAAGCAGAGACAACACCATCGGTCGCTATTCATTTATCGCGGTCGATCCTTTTCAGTGGATTACGTTTGAAAACGTAAACGGTGATCCTTTGAGCAAACTCGAACGAGAATGGCGTACCTTTTCCGCCAATACTCTCCCTGACTTGCCACCCTTTCAAGGTGGCGCCGCAGGGCTTTTCGGCTACGAATTGGCTCGCTCTCTGGAAAGCATCCCTGCAGCGTTAATCAACGACCTCCCCATGCCGACGATGGCGGTTGGATTGTATGATGTAGTTTTTGCCTTCGATCATGCGAAGCAGCAAGCTTGGATTATCTCGCAAGGTTTCCCCGAAACCAAAACGCAGGCGCGCAAAGAGCGCGCCCAAGACCGCCTTCACCAAGCACAACGTTGGTTAACAAATCCGCCCAAGACCTCCGCTCACAAGTTCGCAGCGAAGCCGCAAGCGGATATTGCCCAGCAACACGACGTTGGGCTTGGTGAAATCACCAGCAACCTTTCCGCCGACACTTATCGGCACATGATCAAGCGCGCCGTCGAGTACATCCACGCGGGTGACCTCTTTCAAGTCAATCTCGCACAGCGTCTGCTTTCGCCTGCGAGTGCAGATTCGGTCGAGTTGTACCTGAAGCTCCGAGCGAAAAATCCAGCTCCCTACGCTGGCTTTTTCGACCTCGGCGTGTGGCAGATTTGCAGTACTTCGCCAGAGTGTTTTTTAACATTGCGAAACCTGCAAGTTGAAACTCGTCCCATCAAGGGCACACGGGGCCGCTCGGGTCAACCCGAAGCCGACCTGTTTGCGGGCGACGACCTTCAGCTCAGCGAAAAGGACCGCGCCGAGAACGTAATGATCGTCGACCTATTACGTAACGATCTCTCGCGAGTATGCACGCCCGACAGCGTCCACGTCGCTCAACTTTGCGAAATCGAAACTTACGCCTTCGTCAAACACTTGGTCTCAATCGTCCGAGGCTCTCTGCAACCCGCCGCTAGCCCTTTCGATCTCTTGAGGGCCTGCTTCCCAGGCGGTTCCATTACCGGAGCGCCAAAAATTCGCGCAATGGAAATCATCGCCGAACTCGAACCAAGCACTCGCGGTGCCTACTGCGGCTCGCTCGCCTACATCGGATTCGATGGCCAGATGGACAGCAGCATCCTCATCCGCACTGTTACGGCTGGCCAAGGCTGGTGGCAAATGCCCGTCGGTGGTGGTATCGTGGCACAATCAACGCCAGACGACGAATATCGAGAAACTTGGCACAAGGCGAGAGGGATGTTGCAAGCAATAAATTAGTTGCGCGTTTCGAGACGCGAGCTAAGAAAAAATCTCGACACTCGAAACTCACTTATGATTCTACTCATCGACAACTACGATAGCTTCGCACACAATCTGGCCCGCTACTTCAAGCGGCTTGGCCAGCAAGTGGAGGTTGTGCGCAACGACGCCATTGATGTCGCTGGCGTTCGTCGTTTGGCTCCGCAAGCTATCGTCCTTTCGCCTGGCCCTTGCACGCCTTACGAAGCCGGTAGCTCGCTCGAAATCGTAAGTCAACTTCACACTACAATTGCAATGCTCGGCATCTGCCTTGGCCATCAAACGATTGCTGCCGCCTTTGGCGCAACAATTATTCGAGCCAATGAGCCAATGCACGGGCGAACTTCGATCGTCGAGCATGATGAGAGCGGCCTATTCACAGGCATCCCGCCGAGC
>JAJDEE010000498.1 GCA_029259975.1 Planctomycetota bacterium | reverse complement strand
CGTTGTTGGCCAACGGTGGTAGCAGGGCGAGTGTTGCTTGCTGGCTGTGATCAACGATTTCACGCCATCGATATCGTCACAGGCAAGGAGGTTTCTGGGATCGACATTGATGCTCAGACAGGCGCGACGCCGGCAGTGCTGAACGGCAACATCCTGTTTGGCACCGAGCTAGGCACGTTTTATTCGATTGCTGCCAAGACGCTGGAAGTACGCTGGCAGCACACCGATTCTAAGCGTAAGCCACCCGTACGTGCTGCTGCGGCTGTCGAGCGCAGAGGTATTATTTATCCGAACCATGGCAAACAAGTCACAGCGCTCGATCCGGCAGACGGCTCGCCACTGTGGACATTTGATGTACGCAGTCGGGTGGAGAGTTCGCCGGTGATTGCCGGAGATCTCGTCTTCTTGCCGACGAAGCGCGGCCGCTTGTACGCAGTCGATGTAGTCAGCGGCAAAGAAAAATGGCAGTACCAGGCCGGTGGCTCATTTTTGGCGTCGCCGGCAGTTGCCCATGGTAGGCTAGTCATCGGCAACGAGGATGGGACGCTGTACTGTTTTGGGGAAAAGAAGAATTAGCCACCGATGAACACAGATAAACACGGATATCATGTAGATGAAATAACTGAGCAAATTATCGGCTGCGCTTTTCGAGTCTCTAACCGGCTAGGCGTAGGATATCTTGAAAAAGTATATGAAAATGCCTTGGCATACGAACTGAGGAAAGCTTGGCTGGACGTTGAGCAGCAAGCTCCTTTGACCGTTTTGTATGATGGGGTTGTCGTTGGAGAATATTTCGTTGATCTATTGGTACAAAAGAGCGTCGTTGTTGAATTGAAGCACGCGCGTAGCATCGACAATACTCACATTGCGCAATGCATAAACTACCTAAAAGCTGCCGGTATACGAGTCGGATTACTATTAAATTTTGGTCAACCAAAACTTCAAGTCAAACGTTTGGTTCAAGGTTAAAATATTCGCATTTCCATCTGCGTTCATCCGCGTCCATCGGCGGCTAATTCATGACAACAGACTCCACCAAAACCGAAGTTGGCAGCTACTTTATCAGCAACTACCCGCCCTATTCGCAGTGGACGGGCGACCAGCTCAGCGATGTCACGTCGGCAATGGCCTCGCCGCCTAATGACGTACCGCTAGGGTTGTACCTACACATCCCATTCTGCCGCAAACGCTGCTAGTTTTGCTATTTCAAGGTGTTCACCGACAAAAATGCGCCAGAAGTCGAGCGTTATTTGGCGGCGCTGTCGCGCGAGATCGAACTGGTGAGTCAATTGCCAGTGATGGGCGATCGTCCTTTCAAGTTTGTCTACTTCGGTGGCGGGACGCCCTCGTTTTTAAGTCCCAAGCAGTTGACGCGGCTGTTCGATCGCCTCAGGGCGAACATTAGCTGGGATGAGGCCGAGGAAGTTACCTTTGAATGTGAACCGGGCACGCTTAGCGAAGCAAAAGTAAAAACACTTCGCGAGTTGGGCGTCACCCGAATTAGTTTGGGCGTCGAGCATTTTGACGACACAATCCTTCGCGAAAATGGCCGGGCACATGAATCGGGCGAAATTTTCAAGGCTTGGCCGTGGATCGAAGCGGCCGGTTTTCGCAACGTCAACGTTGATTTGATCGCAGGTATGGCGGGCGACACGGATGCCACTTGGCAAGACACGATTCGGAGGACCTTGGAGATGTCGCCCGATAGTGTGACGATCTACCAAATGGAACTGCCCTTCAACACGGTCTACTCCAAAGACATCTTGGGCAACAAGATCGAAACGCCGGTAGCCGACTGGCCGCAAAAGCGGGCGTGGGTTGATTATGCTTTTAATCAACTTGCCGAGGCTGGCTACTCGGTCTCGAGCACCTGCACGATGTTCAAAGACCCCGCAGCTGTGAACTTTAGCTACCGCGATAATTTGTGGCGTGGCAGCGATCTGCTAGCCACAGGCATCGCCAGCTTTGGACATGTTTCGGGCGTGCATTATCAAAACAAGCCAGAGTGGGAAGATTATTGTGGCACGCTCGAAAACGGCGAGATGCCGCTCAACCGCGCGTTTCGTCCGACCGACCATCAACGTTTGATTCGTGAAATGATCTTGCAGCTCAAACGAGGGTTTCTCGAAGCCGCGTATTTTCAAGACAAGTTCGGCGTCGATATTTTTGAGCATTGGCGCGAGGTTTGGGCCAAGTACGAACAAGAGGGATTTGCGAAAGTAGGTGAAGGCCGGGTTGATCTTTCGCGCGAAGGTCTGCTGCGTGTCGACGGCCTACTGCCTGCTTTTTTTGAGCCTGAACATCGAGACGTCCGTTATACATGAGCTACTATTTGCCACCGATGAACACAGATAAACACTGATGGGTTACATCTATCTTTTCATCTGTGTTTATCTGTGTTCATCGGTGGCTGACTTTTTGAAGAACGCAAAATGACCGACAGCCTCACATTTATGATGGGCGAGTACGCTGCTGAGTTTCCCGTCGATCGGCAATACGCGCGCAATCACATGTGGGCGATGTCGGTGGGTGACGATCATTATCGGTTTGGCTTTGCCGCCTATGCGGTACGGTTGCTGCAAGATGTTTACTTTCTCGATTGGGAGGTCGTCGCTGGCGCAGCGCTTGCCGAGCGGCAGGAGATCGGCCAGATCGAGAGCCAGAAAGCCGAAGCCTCGCTCTACGCACCCATTGCGGGCACGCTCACCGCGTTGAATGAAACACTCCTAAAAGACCCATCGGCAATCAATGTCGACAAATATGGCGAGGGCTGGCTGTTTGAAATCGCTGGTAGTGGCGCAGATCTGTTCAGCACTGCTGCATACCAAGACCATCTGGCAGCCGTCTGGGAAGTGACACAGCAGACGATCAAGGGACAGATGAATAAGTGAAGCATTGCATTTCTTCAACTAAGGTTAGACAATAGTTATCACTATGCCCCATCGTCTCACAGTTGTTGTCTCGCAAAGTCGTAGCCTCAATCCTAAAAAGCGCAGGATCGAGGAAGATATCGTCGCCGAGTTACTCGGCGAGCGCGGGATTGATGTGACCGTCGTGCCAAATTTGTACGACTTGCAAGCCGATGGTACAGGGATGCTGTGCTTGTCGGGCATTAGCGGCGACTTGGTTGTTTGTAGCTGGCTCTTTCCGCGGGCGGCGCGCTGGATTCTTGATCGCAACCGTATTCGTGGGCAAGAAGGCGTCTCGCTGCTCAAATCGCAAGGCGAGAGTGACGAAGAGGAAGACTCGCTAGACGACGCACTAGAAGACAAACAACGTGTTATCGATCGTCTGCAGTTGCCGTCACGTAAAATCTATTGCCTCGATCTACGTGCCTACGATTCGCCGGCGGTTTATCTCGAAGAAATCAAACGGATTGCCAGCGAGCTGAGTACGCCAACGGTAGAACTCACCAGTTGGATCAACGGCAGACCGAAGCCAGAGCAAATGGAACGCTATCTGGCAAACGGCAAAAGCGAGAACGGAGCAGCCACTCGGCAACACCTGGAAGCCAATGGCCCCATCGTCATCGACGAAGATCCTGCACGCCGCTGGTATCCTGTTATCGATTTCGGACGTTGCACCAACTGCCTGGAGTGTATCGACTTTTGCTTGTTCGGCGTCTACGGCATCGATGCGGCTGAAACCATCCTGGTCGAACAGCCCGACAACTGCCGGCAAGGTTGCCCAGCATGTAGTCGTGTTTGTCCCGAAAATGCGATCATCTTTCCCCAACACAAGACGCCAACCATCGCCGGCAGCCCCGAGGTAGGCGGCAACATGAAGATCGACCTCTCGCAGCTTTTCGGCGCACCCGATCCAGGAGAGCCTGGAGCCGCGACAGCCGCTGAGGTCGCCGCTCGCGAACGTGACGAACAGCTGCTACTCGTCGGTCGCCAGGCGGTTGGTATGGAGCCGGACGTTCCCAGAAGACACGCCGAACAGCCTTTCGTAGCCCAGCCGCAGGACGACCTTGATCGACTGATGGATTCGCTCGACAAGCTCGATCTCTAGCCTGCTTTCCACGGCACTTCTGGGCAAAAAATTCGTGAATTTCTGTCCCTTGGCGAGGCGCTGCCTGCTGACTATGATACTCCGATATAAGAAGAGCTTTTTGCATTTACACTTAATTGAATGGGAGCATGGGGCTAGATGGTCAAACGGAATCGGCGGGTAAATGTTTTCTACTGTGTTGGGTGGCTACTCTTTGCATTTCTTGTTTCTTGTCAGCCGGTAACTTCGTTTGCTCAAGAAAAAAATCAAAACGAAGATGTCGTTGATCCTGATCGATCGATTGCCAAGCTAATCCCCGACTGTAAAGCCTTGGCAGGTTCGCCGCCGATGGTCATGAACTTGACCGATCTGTTTGCCGAGACTGCTGTCGGCACGGAGAATCCGTTGGAGCTAACAGTCGCCCACAACAAAAAAGAAAAAGTTGCCGCAGCCTCGATCGAAGCTGGCAAGCTCACGCTCGAATGGGGGAAAGTCGGAAAAACCGAAATCACTATCCGCGCACGTAACCCAAAAACTGGCAAATTTGTCGACGTCCGATTCAACGTGGCGGTTTGGCATCCCGACTACTCCAAACTAATCATGACGGTCATTGGCGGCTTGGGAATCTTTTTGCTCGGCATGAAAAATATGTCCGAGGGTTTGCAGGCAATCGCCGGCGGCGGTCTGCGGCGGATGATTAGCGCCGTGACAGACAACCGGATCATGGCAGTGGGCGTGGGCACGCTGGTCACGACGCTGGTCCAATCAAGCTCGATCACCACCGTCATGGTGGTCGGCTTCGTCAACAGTGGATTTATGAATCTTTCCCAGGCCATCGGTGTCATCATGGGTGCTAATATCGGCACTACGATCACCGGCTGGATACTGGCGCTCAAGATCGGCAAGTATGGGTTGCCTCTGTTGGGACTCGGCGCGTTTGGATACCTGTTTGTTCGCAAGGACCGGGTGCGTTATCTCGCATTGGCAATAATGGGGTTGGGGATGGTCTTTTTCGGACTGGAACTGATGAAAAATGGTTTTTCAGTCATCAAAGAACTTCCCGATTTCGAGGCGTGGTTTGCGCGCTTTGATGCAAGCACGTACTTCGGTGTTTTGAAATGTGCTGCGGTAGGGTGCCTATTAACATTCATAGTTCAGTCTTCGTCGGCCACGCTGGGAATCACCATCAGCTTGGCAGCGATTGGCGTGATCCCTTTTGAAACCGCTGCCGCTCTCGTCCTCGGTGAGAATGTTGGCACGACGATCACGGCTTGGTTGGCCTCGCTAGGGGCGACGACGAATGCCCGTCGAGCTGCATACTTTCATGTGGTATTCAATATCCTTGGAGTCCTGTGGGTGACTGCTTTGTTCGGAAAAGTGTTTATTCCCGCCGTAAACCAAATGCTGGATTTAGCGTTTATTCAGCGTCTGGCAGGTGTCGATGCGGCTGGTGTGAATGTCACGGTAAAAATTGCCGCCGTTCATACGACTTTTAACGTAATCAATACTCTGCTGTTCTTTCCGTTTGCAAGTATGCTCGGTCGCTTGCTCGAGCGAATTATTCCGCAAAGAGATGTCAAGGAAAGGCCGCATCTGACGAGCCTCGACATTCGCATGTTGGAAACTCCGGTGATCGCGATCGAGCAATCACGCGTCGAAGTCTTGCGGATGGCCGATGGCTGCAACAAAATGATGGATTGGCTTGCCGAACTCACGCCGCAAGACGAACCCAACCAAAAGCTGGTTCAAAAATTGTTTCATCGCGAAGAGGTCCTCGACGCGATTCAAGATGAGATGGTTTCTTTTCTGACCGATATGCTCGCAGCCAACTTACCACACAACGTCATTGACGAAGCCAGGCGTCAACTTCGCATGGCTGACGAATACGAGTCGATCAGCGATTACATCACCACGATTCTCAAATTTCACCTCAAGCTAATCAACCAAGGCCACCAATTTACTGATGGCATGAAGACGCAACTTGCTGAGTTGCATGTGATAGTGAGCGACTATGTAAAGCTGGTGACCGAGGGTTACGAGCAGCGTGCCGCCGAGGTCATCACCAAAGCCAAGACAGCTGGTTCCGAAATTAATCATCGAGTCCGCACCCTCCGCGATGATCACTTGCAACGACTCACCGATAAAAAAGTCGAGCCACACGTCAACGTCGCCTTCACTTCGACGCTAAATTCCTACCGTCGCGTCAGCGACCACACACTCAACGTGGCCGAATCGCTCGCCGGCATGAAATAAACGGATCGTGAAGCCACGGATTTGATGTGCGAGTACGTCTCGCTTATTGCTTTCGCGAATCGGCAACGTCAGAACCCTTCGCCTCAGCTAATAGACAAGGTAGCTTGCAGTGATCGGCACGTTGTTCTGAAGCTTCGCAGTTGCAAGCCCCCGAGCAACGCCCACAACAACAACGAAAGCGACTGTTCTGAAAGCCACCGCACAGCGTACGATCGCACATGGTGCGATAATACCAAAGCATCGTATAAACGTGATTCGAAACGCTCAGGTCAAGGATGCCGCGAATGGGAGCGTGTCCGCGATCGATTTCATAGTTACGCACGCCACGATAGTTTGCTTCGCCACCATAGCCGCTGATTCCAGGTGACCAGTAATTTTCTACAATGCACGCATGACGCTGTGCTTTGAGCCTGCAGAACAGTTCTTCGTGCAACGATGTCGGTGGATCGAGTAGCGTCAACTGTCCCATCGGGGCCAAGTCGCTCAGACTGACCACCGCTTGCGCAGCGACCAATGTGCCAAGACTATGCCCAACTATCTGTGTGCAGCGTGGATTGACGCCGCGGCTACGCAGGGCGGCTGCTAACATTTTGCCTTGGCAACGACCGACGCGGTATGGCTCGTCGTTGAAGGGCGAAACCTTCACGGCATTCCAATCCCAGCTCAGCAGGTTGTAGCTATCGCCACAGCGGCACCTGAGTGCCTTTGCGCCTGCAGGGCCGAAAGTCGTGTGAATCCGCTTAGGCAACGGGTTCCAGCCGTGTGTAAGCACGATCGTTGGCTTGCTGGGATCGATCGCGTCACACGGTTGAGCACCGCACGAATAATTCAGCAACACGCCTTGGCAACCATTGCCTCCACGCTGTAGCACGGCCGTATTAAGCCCGCAGCCAGTCGTCAGCCCAGCCAGCAATAACAAAAAAAAGCAACGGTAGCGACAGGTTTCCATCCGTGGTTCCTGGCAAACTTTAGCGAGTAATCGGATTGCAACGACCGACTCTAACGGTCGGCAAAAGCTACGCGGCAATCGCGTAGCGATAACGGCGCATGCCGCAACTTCGTTATCGGCCACAGCCTAAGAAACACTATAGCCTCACTGCTTCAGTTAGTAGAACAAGAAGTGGCTTTGTGATATACGTTAGTGTCTGGATACCCAATTATCTACAACACATCAGAAGTCACTCGTATGGCCAAGATACAATCGACCAACAAATTCCCGGGCTTTCCGCTCGGACTGCTTCACTTCCTGAACGACTTATCGAAGAACAACAAGCGAGATTGGTTTCAGGCGAATAAGTCGCGTTACGAGACGGAGCTGCTCGCACCGTCGCTGGCATTTATCGAAGCGATGGCTGGGCCGCTAGAAAAAATATCGCCTCACTTTCGTGCCGTTCCCAAAAAAGTAGGCGGTTCGTTGATGCGGATTTATCGTGACGTGCGTTTTGCGAAAGACAAACGCCCGTACAAAACGAATGTCGGCATCCATTTTCGACATGAGCTGGGAAAAGATGTACACGCTCCAGGTTTTTACTTTCAGATCGCCCCTGACGAAGTCTTTCTTGGCGCCGGCATCTGGCACCCCGACTCCAAAGCACTCGGCAAAATCCGCAAAGCAATCGACAAAGACCCTGACGCTTGGAAAAAAGCCCAACGCGGAAAGGCCTTTCGCGACCGATTCGAGTTTGGAGGCGACAGCCTTGTCCGCCCACCGAAAGGCTTTGACGCCGAGCATCCACTGATCGACGATCTCCGGCGCAAAGACCACATCGGCGTGTATCATCTCGATCACGACGCCCTGTTCGATCCGGCGATTGTCAAAGAAGCGACCGCTGCTTTTCGAGCTGCCAAGCCGTTGATGGCGTTTCTGTGCCAGGCGATTGGTGTGAGGTTCTAGCAACTCCGTAGCGGGGACGTCTCGCTACCGCGAAAAAAAGCTCGCAATCGCGCGGTGGCGAGACGCCCCCGCTACGGAAATCCAGATTTCCCGCTTGACACAGACTTACTGTACTAGTACAACTAATACAGTGGCTTGCGACCTACGTGATAGCGACCTGCGAGACTGGCATGAAATTCCAATGTGACACTACCTCTCGAACGCCCATCTATCGGCAACTGATCGACCAAGTCCGTCGGGCTGTGGCGAGAGGGGCGTTGCGCCCGGGACAGCGGTTGCCCTCGGTGCGGCAATTGTCGCGGGAATTGGTGGTGAATCCAAACACGGTCGCGCGGGCGTACACCGAACTCGAACGCGAAGGCACGCTCGTCACGCAGCAAGGCCGCGGCGCGTTTGTGGCCGAGCCGCGCACCGACCTCACCAAAAAGGCACGTTGCAAACAGCTGGGCGAGCAGCTTGATTTGCTGTTTGTCGAGGCGGTCCACCTCGGTTTTACGTCGGAAGAACTCATGGCGATGGTGCAAAGTCGCATCGAACAGTTTTCTTTCACCGAAGTAGCGGGGACGTCCTCGTCACCGCGAAAGAAGAACGGATGTAACACGCGGTGACGAGGAAGTCCCCGCTACGCGGTATACTTGCAGAAGGGCGATAA
>JAJDEE010000497.1 GCA_029259975.1 Planctomycetota bacterium | reverse complement strand
CTGCCTCGTGAGTGAAGGACTTTAGTCCGTAGCTCACGAAATTCCCAAACCTACCGGCTTCTAGCCGGTAGTAGTTGAGTTATCAAGACATCAATCTTTCGCTGTGATACTTGTAATACAGGTCCTTTAATTTCTTGACCACGATTTTTCTTAACATCACGCACGGCTTCCAAGCACGCATGCTGCTGCGCAGTCAGATTGCCGAGACGTTGCTTGCCGAAGGGTGTCGGCTGGTCGTTTGTTCGCCGAATGCCGACGAACCTTACTTTCGCGACGAGTTTGCCAGCTCTCAAATCGATCTCGAGGTGATGCCTACCAAAATGAGTCGCTGGGAAAGTCGCTTGAGCACCTGGCGTCAGTATCTGCTGATGAATCCTGTTTTGGGAGGGACGCTTAACTACAAACGCGAGACTTTGCGGCGCGAACGTCCCAATCGGTACCGAATTACACGGGCGCTGAATTTGTTGCTTGGCAATATCCCGATCTTACGTAAGGCGTACATGGCTTTGGAACAGCGTTTCTTTCCAGGCAAAGAATTCGACGCGTTGTTTCGTCGCCATCGTCCCGATTTAGTCGTAACGGGGACTCCTGGTTTCAACAATCATGACGTACACGCTCTGCGCGCCGCTAAACGAGCGGGAATCCCGACCGCGACCGTCATGTTGTCATGGGACAATCTTACTTCCAAAGGCTACATGAACGGTACGCCCGATCACTTGCTAGTCTGGAGCGATCTGATGCGTGACGAAGCCTTAGAGTATCATGATTATCCGCAGCAGAAAATACATCAGGTCGGCGCAGCACAGTTTGACATTTACCACGAAGCCGAATCTCGCTTTGATAGGCAAGCTTGGCGAGACGATCGCAACATACCGCAGGATGCTTTTCTCCTAGTTTATGGGACGATCAACCCTGGCATCTGTCCACATGATATTGAAATTGTGCGAGAGATAGTACGTGTGATGCAGTCGGGGCAGATCCAACGACCCGCCTTCCTATGGATTCGCCTGCACCCACAGATGGTCAAAGGGCCTTGGAAGCAAGTGTTAGCTTCATTTTTCGATCTGCAGTCAGACAATGTCTACGTCGAAGTTCCGCCGGTTCAGTCTGATGCTCTTAACTGGGATCTTCCCAAATCGGACGCGACTCACCTCATGCAATTGCTAGCGGCGGCGGATCTTGTCGTGACGACCAGTTCGACTTTGAGTATCGATGCCGCCTGCGCGGGCACGCCCATAGTCAATGTTTTTTTTGACGGCGCTCAAGCAGTCGAGTCGGCTATTTCGGTGTCTCGATTCCAGCAGTACACACACTACGCTAAGATACTGAAAACCGGCGGTATTGGCGTTGCGTGCGACGTCGGGCAGTTCGTCGATCTTGCCAACCGCTACAGAGCCGACCCAGCCTGCGGCAGCAAAGATCGCGAGGCGATGATTCGTCAACAAATCGGCCAGTTAGATGGCAAGTCAGGGCAGAGAACGGCTGCCGCTTTGCTGAAATGTGCCGGCAGAAATCGAGGATGAGGTCGTTCTTCTCGTGCGACAAGGAGCGATCTTTTTGAATGATTATTTCTAGCAACTCAACAGAAAACACCCCAAGCGGTCCGGCTTCGGGTTCTGATGTGCTGCAAAGAAAAACGCTACTCGTATCTTGGGGGTTGCCTCCTGCGCTCAACGGGTCCTCGAACATCGTCGCCAATCTGGCTCAGCAGTTTTCGGCTGATGAAATGGTTTTGGCAGGCGAATGGAGTTCTGGTTCTGACAACGAGAAATGGCAACCCGACGACGGTCCCAAAATTTACTATTTGCATTCTCGGTGGCCGTACCGATATCGGAGAGTCGTACGACTGTTTTTCTTTCCACTGGTTTTGTGGCGGATGTGGCGAGCCTTTCGTAACGAGAGATGCGAACAAATACTGGCAATTTTTCCTGACGAATACTACTTATTTGCTGCGCTGCTGGTATCAAAAATCACGGGCGCCACTTTTTTTAGCTATTTCCACAATACCTATCTTGAGAATCGATTTGGTTGGCAACGACCATTCGCGAAATGGCTTCAACGCGAAGTCTTTAAGATCTCTCCAATCGTTTTTGTTATGAGCGATGGAATGAAGGAGTGCCTTGAGAGAGTTTACCCTAGTGTACGTTACGAATCTTTAGTGCATTCTTTCAATGGGACGGTCGATGAAATACCGGCGGTAAGGAAAAATGGAAATTCATTAATCGTTGCCTATATGGGCAACCTAGTTAAATCGAATCGGGAGGCAATGACTCGGATCCCAAATTTCATAGAGAAGATTCCAGATTGCAGCTTTACGGTTGTTTCTTCTATGCCTGAATCCAAATACGCAGAATTAGGGATTTGCGGAGCAAGAGTCTCGTTTTTACGCGTAGGAAATAATAGCCTTTTAGAAACCCTTCGAGAGAACGACTTTCTTTTCCTACCTCATGGATTTACCGGTGGCTTGAGTGACATCGAGTACCAGACGATCTTTCCTACTCGCACGATCCCGTATTTGTTATCTGGCGTGCCGATCATCGCTCACAGTCCAAAAGATTGTTTTCTAACGCGTTGGCTACGCAAGTACGATTGCGCCGAAATTGTGGACGAGCCTTCCGCAGATGCCCTAGTGGCCTGTGTGGAAAGGCTCCGCCAAGATTCGGCACGCCGTTACGAGCTTGCAACGAATGCTTTAGAGGCAGTCAAGCAATTTCAAGCGGCCAATGTGGCGCGGCAGCTACGTGATTGGTTAAACCAAAGTGTTGAGACGAAAAACAACCTTCCTGAAAATTCTATTTCTCTCAAGAGTTACTAGCGACAATGTGTGGTATTGCAGGTTGGATTGACTTTCGTGATCGGTCGCCGAACGAGCGGTTACTCCGAACAATGACCCGCAGCCTTCGGCGGCGCGGACCGGATGGCGAAGGATACTTCGAGCAAGGGCCGGTACATTTGGGGCATCGACGGCTTTCTATTATCGACATTGAGGGGGGGGCGCAGCCGCTGAGTAATGAGGAGGGTACGATTTGGATTGTTTTCAACGGAGAGATATTTAATTATCGAGAGTTGCGAGAGAAGTTAGTGGCCGCTGGTCATATTTTTAAGACGGAGAGCGACACAGAAACTATCGTACATGCCTACGAAGAGTTTGGAGAGGAGTGTGTCACGCATCTGCGGGGGCAATTTGCGTTAGCTATTTGGGATCAGAGACGACAGAGCCTTTTTCTTGCCCGCGATCGCCTTGGGCAGAAGCCTTTGTATTATGCTAGGACAGCACAAGGGCTTGTTTTTGGTTCGGAGCTAAAGGCGTTACTGCCGCATTCAGCGGTATCTCGGGAGCTTGATCAGGTCGCAGTGGATGGTTTCTTAGCCTATCGCTACATCCCAGAGCCGAGGAGCATTTATCGAAGTGTCCGTAAGTTGCCGCCCGCCCACACCATGCTCATTCGAGAAGACGGCATTGAGCTGCGCCGCTATTGGAACGTGGACTTTACGCCTGATAGTTCTTTGACAGAAAATGAGACTCTCGAGCGGCTAGATGCACTGCTCGATGAAGCAACCCGGCTAAGAATGATAGCAGATGTCCCACTAGGAGCATTTCTTAGCGGTGGAATCGATTCGAGCCTAGTGGTCGGTTACATGCAGCGTCATTCGAATCGCCCTATTAAAACGTTTTCAATAGGTTTTGAAGAAGACGCATACGATGAGCGATCTTACGCAAGGCAAGTGGCTGAGCGATACCATACCGAACATCATGAGTTTGTGGTGCGCTCGGATGCCATTAAGACACTTCCCGAACTGGTCAGCGCATTTGACGAACCTTTTGCCGATAGTTCCGCATTAGCGGTATTCTACCTCGCAGAAATGACCAAGGAGTACGTAACGGTCGCTCTGAATGGTGACGGAGGTGATGAATCGTTCGCCGGCTACCGCAGGTATCGGGGCGCAGTTCTTTTCAAACACTATCAACGATTACCAGGCTGGATGAAGCAGGCGAACTATCATGCTAGTAATGCTCTAGAGAAAGTTGGGCTGGGTTCCTGGGGACTCCTGAAGCAGGTTCGCGATTGGCAAGAGTATGCTTCTGAGGATTTCGGCAATGTATACGATCGTTGCATGGCCATACCAAAGCATGAACGGCAGTCGATATTTTCCGACGACCTGAAGCACTCTTTGCGTGGGGAGCAGGGTGATGGTGAGTACGCGAATGCTCTAGAGGATTGTTCCTCTGAGGAACCCATCAATCAAGTCATGTACGCCGATCAACGTGTTTATCTTCCTAGCGATCTCTTGGTAAAGGTAGACCGAATGACCATGTGGCACAGCCTGGAGTCGCGGTCGCCGTTTCTGGATCACCATTTGGTTGAATTTGCAGCCCGTATCCCACCGGCTGTAAAATTCCCAAATTTCAAGCAGAAGCATCTCTTAAAAAGTTTGCTTCGGCGAGATTTTCCGCAATCGTTTGTCGAACGCAAAAAAGCAGGCTTTGGCGTTCCCGTCGCAAGATGGTTTCGAAGCGACCTCAAAGAGACGATGCGAGAGTGCATTGAAGAATCGCAACTTGTCGAAGACGGTTTGCTTAGTCGAACCAAGCTACGAACCATGTTCGACGAACATTTGGAGGTGCGCAGAGACCGCGGGAAAGAACTCTGGTCGGTCTTGTGTTTGGAATACTGGCGACGTCAAAATTATTGATGCCGACCGCGACAACCGTGCCGAAAACAAAAAGTTCGTTGGACACGGCTATTGTTGTATCGATGTTTTTGGCAGGCACTCTTGTTGACGTTTGGTCGGCACCGAATGCGAAAACAGTACATCGAACACGCGTCGATCTGGCTATGCGATATCGACTACAAACCAAGTTGGAACTAACTGCTTGCGATCTATCGTAACTACCTACCGAGTGCCGGCCAAGAAATACGAGATTTTCGCGTTTCTCTTGTTGGCATTCATTTGCTTTGGCAACCTGAATGGTCTAACGCTACTTTTCTTTAGCCAGACGCAAGTGCTTTCGGTAGTGATTCTAGCTGCCACAGTTACGATTTTAGGGCCTCGCGGTTTTCGTTTCGGTCCAGCTATGGGCAAGACGGGTGTTTGGCTGCTGGCTTGCATCGGGTTTTTGTTAGCATTTGGGTTAGCGGTCAATCCTGGATTAACGTTAGCCTTGCGTTATGTTGCTACTGCACTGTTGATTTCTGGTACAGCCTTAGCCACTGTGTTGATTGTTTGGCGATTTAATGTGGGTTGGTTGCTAGGTGTGGTCACCGTGTCCAGTTGCCTAGGCGCTTGGACGGTTTTTCTGAGTCCCTTTCTGGGATCGTTATACGCCAATAAGTCATTGTCGGAGCATAGTTTTGAGTCGGGTCGCTATCTTGGTTTCTTCACGAATCCTAATGAAACGGGATTCGCGGCGATATGGGCGATCATTTGTTGTTTCGCCTACCTGCTAATGCCTGGACAGAAGCATACAAAAGCAATCATTGCAGCACTTGCAATAACGTCTGTGGGGCTTTTGCTCTCCTTTTGTCGTTCAGCGATACTGACATCGATAGTCTTATACGTCTTCTATGCTTTGGTGATGTCGCGTGGTACGCGACGAAGTAGATCGATGATTTTTGGGGGTTCGGTTCTCTGCCTCGTGGCTTATTGGTTTTTTACCGGCGGTTATACGAATTTCGATTGGAAGTCCCAACAACTTCGACGCATTCAGAGCATCGAAAAGATCATCACTGGCCAACGAACAGAGAGCAGTGACCTTGGAGGGAGATTGGATGGGGCAAAAGGTGCAATTCACTATTGGTCGACAAGCCCTGTCCTGGGGCACGGACTGGGCAGCTTTCATCGCATGCCTGATCGCTATTTCAACGGTCTCGGCTGCCACAATACACACCTTGCGATTTTGGGTGAAGGAGGAATACTAACCGGACTTGTGTACCTTGCTTTTCTCGGAAC
>JAJDEE010000496.1 GCA_029259975.1 Planctomycetota bacterium | reverse complement strand
CGGTACACAGCTTGCTTGGAATGCATCAAAAAGGTCGCCAAACCGGCCGACTGGCTGTAGAGTCGTGGCAGATCTCTGCGTTGCTGAAAATCCTTTAGCCCCAGTGCGGAAAGATCTGCTAGCGGAACATAATAGTCGTTGACCAACCGCCGGTGCCGCGCCGCCGGCAAGCGTCCCGCCTTGGCCGTGCCGATCGTAAAAATACGGTGTCCCAGCTCGTCGCGAGATTCGACCAACGATTCAAAGTAACAGGCGACTCCTTCGGTCAACCAAGCGTTGCTCGAAGCTGCCACGTTGCGCGCCGCAGGGCGCGACTCTTGAAAAAACTGATGCACTGCTTCGTGATAGATCGTTCCGGCATCTTGCTCGTCGCCGGCAAAAAAGTGCGTCTTATGCGTTGTGTCGAAATAGATGCCGAGCGTAATTTCGATACGTGGCTGCTGGCTGCGCAGGGCTGTGTTGTACTCGTCACGTGTGCGGTAAAAAATCACTTCAAACGGCTTGCTGCGATAGCCGCTGGCCTCTTTACCGCCGAAACGCTTGAGCAACTCTGCCGGCTCCAAAGAAAAACCGCCGAACAATTGTTGCCATATCTGGTAAAGCGTCTCGAGCCGTGCAGCCAACCGGGCCGCTTCTAGACGGCTGTGATTGGTGGTGACGCGGAAATGATCGGTGCGGATTTGCCAACCATTTTCGATTTTCGCGTGCCGGCGAGTGTCTTCTTCGGGAGTAATCCAGCGCCGGCCGAAGGGGCGCTCGCCCGCCTCGAATCGTGGCAAGTCGATCGCCCGAATCCAACCAAACTGCGAATGCCAAACTTCGCCCCGTTCCAACCGCCGCGCTGCGTAATTGCCCACCCAGTGCTCGCCAACTCGCCGATAGCCAAGCACCCGACGCGCCTCAACATGATCGGGATCGGCAGCAATCGCCTCAGTCGCCAGTCGTAGCGCTGTGCCCACATCGCTAGCTTGGCAAGCGTCGCGGGCTTGCAGAAAAAACTGATCGGCCTGCTGAGTGTCCTTCGGAGTGTTTGAAACGACGGGAGAATAGATGTCTGTCACAATCCTGAGTGTCTCGGCGCCGAGGCAACGCTCAAATGCAATCGTCCCAACCAATGCGACAATCAGCGTAACAGCCTTTCGTTTTTTTAGCATACATGTTGACAAAAGTTACTTTCCCCGTCCCTGTAGTATTTCTCGCACAGCAAGTGCCAACCCTGCGAGTTCGTTCTGCAAAATATCCCAGACGATCTCCATATTCACGCCGAAGTAGCGGTGGATGAGTATATCGCGCAGTCCTGCAATCTTGCGCCACTGAATCTTGTGATGCTGCTGGCGAGTGGTCTCAGGGATACACTTTGCCGCCTCGCCGATCACTTCTAAATTTCGCAATACCGCGTCGATAGTCTTGCAATCGCCTTCAAAATCTTTGCGTCCCATAGCTGCCGTATAGGCCTCGATTTTTTCAATGGCGTCCAGGATATCCTGGAGATAGCATTCAAAATCCCGGGGCATGAATTGCTTCCTGGAGAATGTTGGCTCGCAACCGAGGTTTGATCGTGTCGTGCAAAACCAAGTCGACTGGACACTGAAAAAGATCTTCTAAGAAAAACTTTGTATCCATGTAGGCACCGAACGAGTTTTTTTCGAGTCGAACTACAAAGTCTAAATCACTCGATGCCCGCGCTTCGTCGCGTACAACAGACCCAAACAGCTGCAAGCCGCGCACGCCGAGTCGGCGCAACTCTGCCTGGTGACGTTCAATCGTCTCAAACACATTTGTACGCGAAAGTAGCATCAAAAACCTAAACGAACGAGAACCTGTAAATAATCGCCCCATGAACGCTGGAGTAACAGATACTGTATTTTACCTCACCTAAACGGATTGTCCGGCGATATTATCCTCAACCTTCCGAAAAAGCCGCGTCAAACGCGACGTTTGCTGGCGTAAAATCGAGTCGCCTGGTGAATTCGCACGCCTCGCGGGCGCCATGTTCGCGGTTCATGCGGGCGTCTTCCCACTCGACACTCAGTGGGCCTTGGTAGTCGGCGTCGTTGAGCGCGCGAATGATTTCCTCGAAATTCACTCCGCCACGCCCCGGCGAGCGGAAGTCCCAGCCTCGTCGCGCGTCGCCAAAGTTGATGTGGCTGCAGAGGATGCTGCTTTTGCCGTTGAGCGTAACGATCGCGTCTTTGATATGTACGTGGTAAATGCGATCGGAAAACTCGCGAATAAACTCGACTGGGTCGACGCCCTGCCAAATCAGATGGCTCGGGTCAAAATTAAAGCCAAACTCTTCGCGATGTCCTAACGCGTCGAGCGCCCGTTTCGCAGAATAGATGTCAAAGGCGATCTCGGTCGGGTGAACTTCCAAAGCAAAGCGAACGCCACATTCGCCAAACACATCGAGAATCGGATTCCAAGCGTCGGCAAAATCGGCGTATCCTTGGTCGATCATCGCTTCGGGTACGGGCGGAAACGAATACAGTAAGTGCCAAATGCCCGACCCCGTAAAGCCATTGACCACCTCAACGCCAAATTTCTGTGCGGCACGCGCCGTGTTTTTCATCTCTTCGGCAGCGCGTTGGTTGACGCCTGCGGGGTCGCCATCACCCCAGATGGTGTCGGGGATGATCGCCTGATGTCGCGAATCGATCGGATCGCACACTGCTTGGCCAACTAGATGAGCGCTGATCGCGTGACACTGGAGATCGTGTCGGTCGAGTTGTTCGCGCTTGGCGGCGGCGTAGCCCTCGTCGGCGAGCGCCTTGTCGACCTCGAAATGATCGCCCCAGCAGGCAAGCTCAAGCCCATCGTAGCCAAAATCGCGTGCCTTGCGAGCTAAATCCTCGAGCGAAAGATCGGCCCATTGGCCTGTGAACAGCGTGACGGGACGCGACATACGAGACGCTCCATTTGTGTTTAGGGAAGGGTTTTTCAGCGGACATTTTCGCACATATTTGGTGATTGGCAAGCCAGAGGAAACCGAGTGCTGCACTTTTCGAGATCGTGCTATACTTGCGACGCATGAAAACTTTACGCATCCTCACTGTCTTTTGCTGTTTGCTAGCGAATTTGGCAATCCCTTCCAGGATTGCTATGGCAGCGCTGCCTATCGATCTGGAGGTCGCCAAGCAAGCGGGCGTCTCGATGACTGCTCCCCAGCAGTGGGCGCGGCTGCTTGGGCAAATGGACTTGGGTAGCGTGCAGATGCGAGGAATCCGCGCGGGCGATCTGCCGAAACTCGAACGCAAAACTGTTGGTCGCGGCACGCGTTACCATTTGCTGGCGATTCTTACCAAACGCAACGAACTAGTGCTGCCCGACCGCCGATTCCGCGCTGGCGATCGTCACGCACTACAAAAATACTTCGAGCAATTGCCGGCGCAGGCCGACTACAATGCCGCAGAGCGTGGGCGGTTTGGCTTGACCGAGAAACAGTTTCGGCTGGTCTACGCCGAGTTTTCTCAACCAATTGGATTCTCGACCGTTGCGCCGCGTTCTTCGGGTTCGTACTCGGCCAGCGAGGTTGTTGCTCGCATTGAAGAAAGCTTGACCGTTGCCGTAGTGCATGTGGAGAATTTGCGTTTACGAAACGGCAAGCCGTTGGCGGTAGAATTGCAAAATTTGAGTACTGGTACCGTGCTGGCATACGTATTGCGACGCGAGGGTTTGGCGCTGTACCCCGAACAGTTGCCTAACGAACCGTTACGCCTGAGCATCGAACGCACCGATTCCAAGCGAGAATCGTGGCCTGTCGGCTGGAAACCAGCGGTTAGTGCACGGCAGTCGGCTCCTCAGCTCTACAAACTCCGCAACATTGAGATCAACGGCTTTTCGCTTGCCCAGGCGCTCGCCGCTTTGCAACCCGCACTGAAAATTCCGGTGCTTTTAGACGACTGGGTACTCCGTCAACGAAAAATCGACCCCAGCCAGATTCAAGTCTCGCTGCCCAAAAAACGCACCTTCTTAAAGTCGGCTATCGGCAAACTTCTCAGTCAAGCACGCTTGGCTGAGGAGCTGCGCGTCGACGAGCAAGGCCGCCCGTTTTTGTGGGTCACACGCTTTGGCAAAGACAGCCCCCCTGCGACAGAGTAAACTACCACCTGCTGAAGCAGCTGGTGGTCATTTAGGATTGTTCGTAAAATAAGTGGCGGATTTTGATCTATAGCGGCAGGGGGCAAGCCCACC
>JAJDEE010000495.1 GCA_029259975.1 Planctomycetota bacterium | reverse complement strand
CTTTTCACCCCGAAAACGTCGGGCGGCTTGTTCAGAATCGCCCTCTGTATTTGCCCTGTACGCCGCATGGCTGCATCGAACTACTTAAACGCAACGACATTTCCACCGCAGGCAAGCACGTGGTCGTCGTTGGCCGCAGCGACATCGTCGGCAAACCGCTGTCGATCATGCTGGCCCAGCGCGGTGCCGACGCGACCGTAACGCTCTGCCATAGTCGCACACAAGATTTACCCGCCGTCACGCGACAGGCCGACATTTTGATCGTCGCGATTGGCCGCCCCAATTTCGTCACCGCCGATATGGTCAAGCCTGGTGCCACGGTGATCGACGTCGGCATCAACCGCACCGACGACGGACTCGTCGGCGACGTCGATTTCGACGGAGTCCAAAAAATCGCCGGTCATCTCACCCCCGTCCCCGGCGGCGTCGGTCCGCTCACCCGCGTGATGTTGCTGGTAAATACACTGGCTGCGGCGCGCCGGTTAGAGAATTAACCACTTAACGCCCGCTGCCGCTGGGCTTCGTAAAATAGAATCGCCGCTGTCGCCGAGACGTTGAGGCTGTCGGCGATTCCTTGCATCGGCAATCGCACTCCGCGCACGTCTTGCTGCTCCCAATCGGTCGATAACCCTTCGGCTTCGTTGCCAAGCACGATCGCCGCACCCTTGAAAAAATCGGCCTCGGTGTAAAGCGAACTCGCGTCAGGCCGCGTCGCTATGATTGGCAACTGCCAATCCCGCAGTTTTGCGATCGTCTCTGCAACGGTCGCGGTGCAAACATTCTTTGCAAACACGGTCCCCAAACTGGCGCGGATCGTATTGGGATTAAAAAGGTCGGTCCCGCCGCCCGCGACGATCACCGCATCAACGCCCGCCCCGTCCGCTGTACGCAAAATCGCTCCGATGTTTCCCGGTTTTTCGAGACCTTCGAGCACAGCCACCAACGGTTGCGCGGGCAGCGCAAGTTGGTCCAGGAGCCGCACCGGTGTTTTCGCCACGACGACCACGCCATCATTCCGCTCGCCAAAACAGATTTTTTCGAGCACCTCTGAGGTCACTTCGGCACAGTTTGTATTTGCCAATCGAGGCAGCAACGATCTCGCAGAATCCGAACTGCAAAGAGCCTCGCAAACAAACGCCTCATCAATCTCAATTCCTGCATCGAGCGCCCTGCCAATTTCTCGCACGCCGTCGATTAAAAATCGTCCTTGTTTTGCACGCTGCCGCCCAGCGCGCAACTTTGCCGCTTCTTTGATGCGGGTGTTCTGACGGCTTGTGATCTGTTCAGGCATATTTCCTACGTTCAAAAATCTCACGCAAAGGCGCGAAGACGCAAAGCCGATGAGAAAGACAAAGTTGCTGTCCTTTGCGTCTTCGCGCCTTTGCGTGAGGCTAAAAAGTGTATTTCCATTATCCTGGCCACCGCGCAAACTCACCACTTGGCAGTTTTCGCCCGTCATCGGTTTTTAAATACAACGTACCCACACGAGGCGGCTGGCCACAGTGGCCAAATAGCCCGTCGGAGAGATACGCGCTAAGCTCTGCCGCGCCGATACCCGGCGTGTGGCAAGTACAAAGCACAAAGGCTCGCCGCTTTGCCGTCAGTTTTCCGCATAGCTCCAATAATGGCAATAAATCGCGGCGGATCGACCATGCTTCGCCTTTTGGCCCATGTCCGTAGCTCGGCGGATCAAGAATCACCGCTTCGTATTCATTCCCTCGCTTAACTTCACGTTGGCAAAATTTTAACGCGTCCTCCACGATCCAACGAATCGGATGATCGGCCAGTCCCGAAAGCTCGGCGTTTGTCCGCGCCCGAGCGACCATACTCTTTGCCGCATCGACATGGGTCACTTCCGCTCCGGCGTTCGCCGCAGCCAACGTGCTGCCGCCTGTGTAGGCGAACAGGTTCAACACATGTAATGGTTTTTCAACACGTTGGCATTGCTCGGCGATCCATTGCCAATTAGCAAATTGCTCGGGAAACAACCCCACTTGCCCCGAAGGCAATGGAGCAAGTTCGAACTTCGCCGCTCTGGTTGTAACCGCAAACGCAGGAAACTTTTTCCGCCACTTCCCTTCGCCAGCGCGTTCCCCCGCGAAGGTGCAAGCCCCCGCGACGCTCCACGCTTGCGGATTCGCCTGCTCCAAGTCCACCGCCGCCGGGCAGGGCCGATCAAGCACAGTCCTGCCAAATCGTTCCAATTTTCGGCCAGCACCAAAATCGAGCAGTTCGTAGTCGGGCCAATCAGTGGACATGGAGGCGAACGATGGAGTGAAATCTGGTGGTTTACTTTTAGTGGTCGGCGGTTTCGAGATGCGGCTTGAGGAGGGAGTTCCAGAGGTCGTAACCCGCGTCACTTAGGTGAAGGCCATCTTTTCTGAACCAATGCTCCGCAGGCATGCCTCCTTTGTGGAGCATTGGCTTCCAGATATCGATGAAAGTGAGACGATCGTCGGCCTTGCATTCGGCGGCGATTTGTGTGTTGGCGGTTTGCATTTGCGGCGATTTATCCCAGCGTGCACGGCTTGGCTTGATAGCAACGTAGAGCAAACGTGTGTCGGGGAGTGCTTGAAAAAGCGTGTCTCGGAAAGCCAGGAAGTCGCGATGGACTTGATCGGCGGTCTTGCCGCGGGCAATGTCGTTGTCGCCAGCGTAGAAGACGATGGTTCGGGGGCGGTGTTTGATGACCAAGATCTCGGCATAGTAAGTTGAATCGCAGATTTCGGAACCTCCGAATCCGCGGTTGATGGCCTCCAGTTTTGGGAAGCTTTTGGGCAGATCCCAGAGAACGATGCTGGAACTGCCTACGAAAACGATGCCACCATGGGAAGGCAAGTTTTCTTGGTCGGCGGCTTCGAAGCGGGCGATCGCCTTTTTCCAGCGTTCGGGCTTGCACGGTAGATCTTTGGCAAGTGCGAGCGATCCGGCCCCCAGCACGAGAAAGAACGCCAAAATCCCGAGGTTTTTCATGTTTTGCCTCATAGAAAGGTGAAAAGCTGCTGGTATTTGAGTAGGACTGGGTAAAAAAAACGTTGTCTTGGGGAGTTGGGCATTTCGGCGTATAATGCTCGGTTCGCGCGATTTCGCCGTGTAGTGCACGGAGACTCGCTTGGTTGCCCCTTCATTCGATTGACAGCACGGACGTATGCCCCCCTCCGATATCATTATCAAAGGTGCTCGCGAGCACAATCTCTGCGACGTCGATTTGGTGTTGCCTCGCAATCAGCTGATCTGCCTGACCGGCGTTTCGGGCAGCGGAAAAAGCTCGTTGGCGTTCGACACCCTCTACGCCGAGGGCCAGCGCCGCTACGTCGAAAGCCTTTCGACCTTTGCCCGGCAATTTTTGGGCCAGATGCCTAAGCCCGACGTTGATCACATCAGCGGGTTAAGCCCGTCGATCTCGATCGCCCAAAAATCGGCCGGCAGCAATCCCCGCTCGACCGTGGGGACGATTACCGAAATCTACGACTTTCTCCGCGTCCTTTATGCCCGCGTCGGCCAAGGCCATTGTCCGCGGTGCAATCAGGCGATCACTGCCCAATCGCGCGAGCAGATCATCGCCCGCATCATGGCTCAGCCGGCCAAAACCAAGTTTGTCGTTCTCGCACCGATCGTCCGACAGCAAAAGGGCGAGTTCCGCGACCTGTGCGAGGACTTGCTCAAACAAGGTTTTGTCCGCGCGCGTGTCGATGGCGAGACGGTCCAACTGACTGACGATCTCGCGCTCGATCGGCAAATGCGACATGACATCGAAGTCGTCGTCGACCGTCTGGCCAACGGCCCAAGCATCCGCAGCCGACTGGCCGAAGCCGTCGAGCTGGGGCTGAAGCTGGGCGAGGGCAATCTAATTGTTGCGCCGGAAGAGGATTCGGCTAATCCGCAAGCAACGAAGTCGACGAAAAAACGGTCGGGGCTTCGGCCTGGGGATATTGCCCTCTCGGCCGACTACGCATGCAACAGTTGCGGCATTAGCTTTCAGCCGCCGACGCCGCAACTGTTCAGCTTTAATAGTCCGCAGGGAATGTGCTACGAGTGCGATGGACTGGGCCAAATGTTTAGTTTCGACCCAGAAAAACTCGTCACCGACTCGACCAAATCGCTTGCCAAAGGCTGCATCGAACTGTTTGGCCAGTGGAAAGACCTCGGTCGCTGGAAACGCCACATCTACAAAGGCGTCGCCGACACGATTGAGCGCAAACGAGATCTGCCCGCCGCCACGCTGGCCGAAACGCCGTGGCAAGAGCTAACCGCCGAGCAACAGCATCTCTGGCTTTGGGGCACCGGCGACGAGCACATCACCTACACATGGCGGGGTGGCAAGAACTCGCAAAAGTATGGCGGTACGTTCGAAGGCCTCATTCCCGAGCTGCTCGAAAAATATCGGAGCGCCAAAAGTAAATCGCTGATCGCCAAGCTCGAAAAGTTCATGAACGTCATCCGTTGCCCCGACTGCAACGGGCAGCGTCTCAACCCTCAATCCCGCTCCGTCCGACTCACCACGACACACGAAGACTTCGGCGCCAATTCAGGAAACGGGACCAGCCTTACGTTACCGCAAGTCAGCGCACTGCCGATTGAAGAAGCCGAAAAATTCTTCAGCGAGTTAACGCTCGACAAAACCGCAAAAATAGTCGCCAGCGAAGTCCTCAAAGAAATCCGCGGTCGGCTCGGCTTTCTCACCAACGTTGGGTTAGATTACCTGTCGCTCGAACGCACTGCTCCTACACTCTCCGGCGGCGAGACCCAGCGCATCCGCCTCGCCGGCCAAATCGGCTGCGGACTGGTCGGCGTGCTCTACATCCTCGACGAACCCTCGATCGGCCTCCACCCGCGTGACAACGACCGCCTGCTCTCGACGCTCAAGCACCTCCGCGACCAAGGCAATACAGTCGTCGTGGTCGAACACGACGAAGACACGATGCGCGCCGCCGACCAGATCATCGACTTCGGCCCCGGCCCCGGAGTCCGCGGCGGCGAAGTCGTCGCGGTGGGCGATGCCGCCAAAGTAGGCCGAGCGAAAAACAGTGTGACCGGAGCGTATCTTTCGGGGAAGCGGAAGATCGAAGTACCGACGAAACGTAGAATTGAAGATGTAAGATGTAAGATTGAAGATGTGGAGGATGGCGAAGCCGAAGTGGAAAACGCATCTTCAATCGCACATCAAATATCTCACCTCCCCACGCTTCGCGTCGTCGGTGCCCGTCACAACAACCTAAAAGGCGTTGACATCGAAATCCCGCTTGGCGCGTTCGTTTGTCTTACAGGTTCCAGCGGTAGCGGCAAAAGCTCGGTCTTCTCCGACATCTTGGTCGAGACGCTGCGTCGCGATCTTAACGGTGGCAAGGGCATGCCAGGCGAGCATGACTGCATCGAGGGTATCGAAC
>JAJDEE010000494.1 GCA_029259975.1 Planctomycetota bacterium | reverse complement strand
TGGCGTAATCGTGATTGGTGCGTTTCTCTCCGCAACACACCCTACATGTTTACCCTATCTGCGTTAATTCGCGACCCTCTGTGGCTAATTCTTCCCGTGGCACTGCTTGTACTTTTTCCCGCTCCCACAGGGACCAGGCTGATTGCGGCCAACCTTATCGGTGCGATTGCGGATGGGTTCCATCTTGGCTTGAGTTTGCGAACCGTCGATCGCTTGCTGTTGTTGCTGGGCAATGTCCGAGGCGGCGGGCGCTTCGTCGTGGCGGGCTTCGGTTTCGACCCAGGTGCTGCCGACAAAGCCTTCGTCGAGCTGCTCCATTTTGAAAATCAGGTCGGTCACCATATTTGCGACCGAGCTCCACATCGTGTCGAACATCTTCATGCCTTCACGCTTGTACTCGACCTTCGGGTCGATCTGGGCGTAGCCCCGCAACCCAACGCTAGAACGCAAATGGTCCATTGTCAGCAAATGTTCTTTCCAGGCTTGGTCGAGAATCTGGAGCAGCAGCGACCGCTCCATCCGCCGCATCTCTGGGCGGTAACGATCTTCGACCAACTGCGACACTCGGCGCTGTGCTGCTTCGTAGTCGAGCTTGGCTAGGTCGTCGCTGTCCAGCTCACACTCGCATGACTCACTGAGCCATGAACTCAGGCCTTCGAGCTTGCCGTTCAGGCCAGTCACTTGGCCCAACGTAGCCGACGAACCCGACTCGGCGAACAGTGCCTCGACGCGTTGCTGCGCTTCTGCGGCGACTTCGTTGGCTCGAATGTTATTCTGACGGCTGAATTCCAGCAGCATCTGGCGAACGTCTTCACGCTGCTTGGTTTTTAAGTCGTCCATCGACAACTCGATGCCAAACCGTTTCTTCGCCCACTCGACTAATTCCTCTCGCTGAAAACCCGATCGGTTGCCGCTGCGATCGCGCGACGTAAATCGCAGCAAACTTGCCAGCACGGGGAATTCCGACTCGCGCGAATCGTATGCCTCTTGCGCCCGCTGGTGCGCCAGGGCGATCAACTCGCTCGAGGCGAGTTCCGACATTTCGTCTGGCGCCAACTCGATACCAAACTTATCGTGCAGCCAAGCACAAGCGGTCTTCGCGCTATAGCCTTGCTCTAATAGCCGCTCGCAACTGCTGAGATCGATTTCGCCGATCGCATTGTTGGCATCGTGGATCAACGCTTCGGCTAGCTCGTTACGGCCAATTTTCTTCAGCTCGCGATCGCGATAGTTCGTCGACCAGCGAACGTTCGACCACTTGGCCAGCGCCGTCCAATTCCACTCGTCCTCTTCGGCATCTTCGGGCAAATTTTCTTCGATCGCGTCGAGAACCTGCGACTCAGCCAACCGGTAAGATTCGTCGCGGGCGATGCGTTGCGAGTCGGCGAAGGAGACGCCTTGGAAGTCGCGTCCCGACAGCTGCACACCGAGCAATCCGCCTGCAGCAGCTGCGAAGGATTCGGCACCGTAATCAGAATTGAGAACCATTTGCAGATTCTCGTCGAGCTGGTCGTCGATCATCTCCATGATCAGGTCTCGGCAATTCACCCCGTCGAGAATGCGCTGGCGATAGCCATATACCCGTTTGCGTTGCTCGTCCATCACCTCGTCGTACTCGAGCAGGTTCTTGCGAATCTCGAAGTCGCGCTCTTCGACCTTCTTCTGCGCGCCCTCAACCCGGCGTGTGACGAGCTTGCTCTCGATCGCTTCGCCTTCTTGCATGCCCAGCCGCGTGAGGATGTTTTTCACCCATTCGCCAGCAAAAATCCGCATCAGATCGTCTTCGAGCGACAAAAAGAATCGGCTGCTACCAGGGTCGCCTTGCCGTCCGCAGCGTCCGCGCAGCTGTAAGTCAATCCGCCGCGAGTCGTGCCGCTCGGTGCCGATGATGTGCAGTCCACCAATCGCTTTGACCTCCTCGCCCTGCTCTTTCATTTTTTCGCGGCGGTTAATCTGAGCAACGAGTTGGTCCCATTCTTCCTGCGGCACTTCCAGACGTGTGGGGTACTTGTCTTGCAGTTGTGCCCAGGCCGTCGTCTCGGGGTTGCCACCCAACACAATATCGGTACCACGTCCCGCCATGTTCGTCGCGATCGTGACCGCTTCGAGCCGCCCCGCCTGGGCGACAATTTCGGCCTCGCGTTTGTGTTGCTTCGCGTTGAGCACCTCGTGCTTGACGCCTCGCTTGGATAGCAGGCTAGCCAACCGCTCGCTCTTTTCGATCGAAACTGTACCGACCAAAACCGGCCGTCCAGGAGCTTGAATGTGCTTGATCTTGTCACGCGAAAAAGTCTCGGACCGCCGCTCGTCGGCTAACTCCAGCGTGACCGACTCGTCGTCTTCTTTGGTCAGCTTGCCAATGTACTGTTCGCCTTTTTTCAGCGTGACGGTAGTGAACTTCGTGAGTTGCTCGATTTCCTCGGCGATCGCGACATATTTTTCTCGTTCGGTCCGATAGATGACATCAGGGTGTTCGAGCCTCCGCATCTCGCGGTTGGTCGGCACACCGATGACGTCCAGCTCGTAAATTTTCCAAAACTCGCCTGCCTCTGTTAGCGCGGTACCGGTCATGCCGGAGATTTTTTTGTAGAGCTTGAAAAAATTCTGCAAGGTGATTGTCGCGAGCGTTTGATTCTCTTCCTTGATCGTCACGCCTTCTTTGGCCTCGACCGCTTGGTGCAAGCCGTCGCTCCACTGGCGACCTTCCATCAATCGTCCGGTAAATTCGTCGACGATGACGATTTTGCCATCTTGCTTGACGTAGTTCACGTCGAGCTTGTACAGATGATGGGCCTTGAGCGAGTTGTCGATCAAATGCGGCCACTGCATGTTGCCAGCGGTGTAAAAGCTTTCGACGCCCGCAATTTTTTCGGCGGCACGTACGCCTTCGTCAGTCAGGTTGGCGGAATGCTCTTTTTCTTTGACCTCGAAATGCAGGTTTGGCTTGAGTTGGCGGGCGATTTTGTCGGCTTTGACGTACTTGGTGGTGTCGTCGCGAGCGGGGCCTGAAATGATCAAAGGCGTACGCGCTTCGTCGATGAGAATGTTGTCCACTACGTCGACAATAGCGTAGTTCAGAAATCCTTGGGCTTGCTGCTGCCGTTTTGGGTAGCGATCGTCATCACGGGCGGCGATCTTCATGTTGTCGCGCA
>JAJDEE010000493.1 GCA_029259975.1 Planctomycetota bacterium | reverse complement strand
ATTACAGCTTGCCCGGAAAAGTGCCGGTTTCGTTCGGAGTCGAGCCTGATCGCGGTTGTCCTTACGATTGCGGACTTTGCACCGAGCATGAACAGCATACTTGCATTGGGCTGTTGGAGATCACCTCGTCGTGCAATTTGGAATGTCCGATGTGCTTTGCGGTCAGTGGGCCGGGCGGCGAGCATCTTTCGGTGGAGGATTGCCGGCGGGCCATCGATCGGCTGGTCGAAGTCGAAGGGGAGCCAGAAATCTTGCAGCTCTCAGGCGGCGAGCCGACGATTCACCCCGACTTTTGGGAGATTTTTGAGTACGCTTGTTCGCAGCCGATCGATATCGTGATGATCAACACCAACGGCATTCGAATCGCTCGCGACCAGGCGTTCGTCGAGCGGTTGGCCGGATTCAAACATCGGACCGAGATCTATTTGCAGTTCGATGGTTTTGACGAGCAGGGCACCGAGGTGTTGCGCGGCGAGTCGTTGGTCGAGACCAAGCTGCGGGCGATCGAGGCGCTGGGCGAAGTCGGCCTGCGGACGATACTCGTCAGCACATTGCAGCCAGGGGCCAATTTTAATGAAAACGGGGATCACGAAATGGGTCGCATCGTGCAATATGCCACCGAGCGGTCGTGGATCACCGGCGTCAGCTTTCAACCGGCGACCTACACCGGCCGCTACGTGCTGCCCGAGCAACTGGAGCGTCGCGTCACTTTTCCTGACGTGATCCACGGCATCGTCGAGCAAACCGATGGCGAGTGGCTTGAGTCCGACTTTTCGCCGCTGCCGTGCGCGCATCCCAATGGGCACACGCTGGCGTACGCGTATCGGCGCGACGATTTGCTGTTGCCGCTGGCGCGGTTTGTCGATCTGGAAAACCATCTCGATTTATTGTCGGGGCGGATTACGTTTAATCGCTCAAGGGCGAAGCAACTAATTGGCGAGTATCTTTCACGGCAACCGTGTGGTCTCGGCGGTTGCAGCGACAAAGACGCCAAAGAATTTTTTGAGCGTGCGCTCGGCGAGGATCTTGCACCCGAAGATGTTTTTCGCATCACGACGACCTCATTTATGGATGCCTACAACTTCGATGTACGGCAGCTGATGAAATCGTGTGTCCACCATATTTTGCCGAGCGGACATATTATCCCATTCTCGGCGTACAATGTGCTTTATCGCGATGGGCACGTTGCGCTGCCGCGAATGACCAATGCCCAAATCCCAATGACCAATGGGGTTCTGTCGGGGATGTAGTCATTGGTCATTGGGGCTTGCTCATTGCTCATTGGTCATTCTTTATTGCTTTATGATAAATCCTCTCTACACCCTGACGATGATGCTCGCCGTCGGCGCTGGCTTATTTCTCAGTCGGCGATCTCAGCAAGCGCTAACGATTTCGCCGCAAGAAAAACTCGCGATTGGCCTTGGTGCATTTTGCGGCGCGATGCTCGGCGCGAAGCTGCCGTTTGTGTTAGCCGATTGGCAAGGGTTGCTCAGCGGGGCGGCTTGGTTTTCCAACGGCAAGACGATTCTCTGCGGTTTGGTCGGTGGCTATTTTGGTGTTGAGCTTGCCAAGTGGACTTACGGCATCCGGGTCAAGACGGGCGATTCGTTCGCCGTGCCGGTCGCGGTGTCGGTTGGCATTGGGCGCGTCGCTTGTTTTGTGGGTGGCTGTTGCTACGGTACGCCGACAGCTTTGCCCTGGGGCGTCGTTTTCCCAGTAATCGATGGCTTGCCCCGCCATCCGACACAGCTTTACGAAGCCGTGTTCCATCTTTTTTCGGCGGCGGTATTATTTTTTTTGCAACGCCGCAGTCTGTTTCGCGGCCAACTGATCAAGCTGTACATCTTGTCGTATCTGGTTTATCGTTTCGCGACAGAATTCATCCGTCCCGAGACGCGACTCTGGCAAGGCTTGACCGGCTATCAATGGGCGGCGCTGGGCCTAATGCCAGTGTTTTTTTGGCTCTGGCGACGCGACCGACGGGTGCAGACTGATGGTGTGTAACAATCTAAATGTTTTCGGGATGCGTGAGCGGTTCCCTTGCCAACTTACCCGCTAGCACGAGCTAAACATGCGCTGTAATAATAGCTGGCTTGTCCGACTTAGTATCGCTCGCAAAACAAATGATGCTTTTAGCGGTAGGGCGCGAGCCCTCCGGTGTCGCAAACTGGAGGACTTGCGCCTTGCCGCTATAGATCAAAATCCGCCACTTATTTTGCGAACGATCCCTAGAGTGATTCCATGCACTTGCAAAATGGAAATTCCTGATGAGCCGCTACCTCGGTCGGCAGGTTGAGCTGTTTCTAGTACGCCACTGGTCGATCGGCCAGCTTGACGCGGATCATCCATTGCATGTGGTCGAACTTCTTCGACCAATCTGCGGGCCGAACGTGTTCGTCCTGCAACTCGTCCGTCGAGGCCTGTTGCAGCTTGTTGCCGTCACGATAGCCCATGTAAATCCCTTTGTATTTGGTGCCGTGCGAGTCGATACTGACAAAAAACTTGCCCTGCACTTTGGTCGCGAGTGTCGGGATGCTGATCCATTGTTTCTGTTGCGTGGCGAGGCTGTACGGAAACGTCGTCCGTGTAACCACTTTGCGATTTTTGTCGAGAATGTAAACGTCGCCATTGACCGCTTCGCCATCATGTTTTCCACCGAACTGGGAAGCATATATTTGTACCTGCCACACGTTGCCCTCAACATTCTTTGGCGTCTCAAAAGCAATGGTGTACAATGCGCCTTGAATGTTCATGTGGTCGTCCATCTGGCGCGCATCATGTTCGAGGGTCAGGCTACGAGCATCGCCTAGGACGAGAGCATCGCCGTCGTCCTCTTCCTGCTTCAGTTGTTTCGCTCTGGCCGCGTCGTCTAGCAACTGTTGCGATTGGCCAGGGATCTGCTTGGCCAAGTAAACGCGAATCATCCAATCTCCTTCCAGATCGCTTTGCTTCTTGTCAGGGTCTGAGGCAACAATAGTTGCCGAATGTGTTGGCGAGGAATCGCCATCAACACCCACATAAACACCTTTGGTGCGGGTCGGATTAAAAAAAACGGCTACATGAAACGCACCCTGTACTGCAATCGGCTTAACACCAAACCGCACCCATTCTTCTTTTCCTCGCTTGAAGAGAGAGTAGGGCTTTTTTATTTCCCGCCTTCGCGATAAGTCCTCGTTGGCAATGATGACCTGAAAGTCGTCATTCGGCGATTTTCGCGTCCCGTAACGCGAACCATGGATGGACAACGCTTTGACATACCATGTTTCGTCGTCGGGGCACTCAAATCGCACCGCGTGTCCGCTGCCGGTCATGCTCCGTTTGCTTTCTTGCGAGCCATCGTCGTGTTTCAGGCAGAGGGTTTTTTCTCCAGCAGCGGGACTGGCTAGTAGCACGAGAAACGACAAGGCCCAAGAAATACGGAGTAAATTTGTCATCGTAGTGTTTCCCAATCGTGTAATGAAAATTGCCCTGGAGCTTGACGCTCTTATTTCAAAAGTTACTGTCTTCGCTTTCGAGAGATTTCCAATCGCTCCAATGCTGGTCTGTAGAATTGTCCGCCACATTCCAGGCGGCAGAGGACCCCATTTTTTTATCATCGCTTTCAGGAATGACCGCGGTAGGCGAACCAAGTTTCCACTGCACAAAGGGGATAGTTGCGGCTGCCCTACGGTCAGGATTTTCGAGGTCCTGGAGCTGTTGGATCGTAGCGCTGAGCAATTCTAGTTGATCTCTGTTTGCCGATTGCAGTTCCACCAGGCGTGCACCCAGGTAAGTAACGGCACAAAGCAAAAGTGCAAGAATTACGGTTTGAATGCGCTGCAATAGGAGTTTGGGTCCCAAAGTGATCTGTCGGCATGCGTGTCGACTGGCCTCAAAATCGCCAAATCGTTGTTGAGCATCGCGGCACGCCTCATCAGCCGACATCCCCGCTCGTAGGTTGTCCCGCATTCGCATTTCTAGGTGAAACTCCAACTCCTCGCGTATCTCTAGGTCGATTTCCCCTACGGTCTTCGTCGCAAAAAGTGGCAGGCAAGCCTGTATGGTGTTTTGGATTCCCATCGGTTAGGCCTCAGCACGAGTAGGGTTCATCACCTCCGCGATCGCGTCGACGAAGCGGTTCCACCGTTTCTTCTCAGCCGTAAGCTGCTTTCGACCGGGTGCAGTCAGGCGGTAGTACTTGGCTCGTCGGTTCGATTCCGAAAGGCCCCACTCGTGACTAATCCAGCCACGTCGCTCCATGCGATGCAGTGCCGGATAGAGCGAGCCTTCTTCAACAACGAGCGCGTCTCGGCTCACCTGTTGAATTCGTCGGGCAATTGCGTATCCATGCATTTTCCCCGCCGTCAGCGTCCTCAATATCAACATATCGAGCGTGCCCTGAACGAGTTCCGTCTTCTTGCGTTCATTATTTGTGGCCATACTGTCATTCTCCGCATCTACCCCATGACGTTCTAGGGGAAAATTTACCCGCATACCCATAGAATGTCAAGGGGAGGAGGCGGTGGGACAAGAAACAGCCTGTTCACATCTCCAGGGATGGCTTGCGCAGGCAGACAATGAGCTGATGACTCAAAGTGAAAAGAGAATTACAACGGAGGCACCGAGGACACTGAGAAAATAGCAGAAATCACCAATTCAAGCAGGGCAAGATTCTTCGTTCTTTCAATGAAAAATACTCTGTGTTCTCCGTGACTCCGTGGTGATTTTCTCTGTCTGTTTTCAGTTTGAGTTACTAACGGTCAAAATCTTCGCACCGAACAAATAGTTTTGAGGGGATCCAATAAAAAAAGACTCACGCAAAGGCGCTAAGCCGCAAAGACGGGGGCCCATTGCAATTCGTGGATAAATCGCGATCTCCGAGTCCCATTAGGGGCAGGAGAAGGGGTTTTGGGTTTCTTTTTCTGTTTCTTTGCGTCTTCGCGCCTTTGCGTGAGATTTTTCATGTTTTGGTTGCGGCTTCGCCGCGCTTAGTTTCCGTGTTCTCCGTGGCTCCGTGGTGAAATTCTTTGTCTGTTTTCAGTTTGGGCTGATTACGTAGACAAGCCTTATGGCTGGTGGTGCGTCTGTTAGCTGTTCTCGATGTCGGGGACCACGTGTGGTGTGCGCTGTTCTTCGCGACGCCGGAGCTGGTTTGCCGCATCGTTGTTGGTGAACATTTCGGTCGTGGTGTCGAGTTCTAGCCACGGGCCGAGTGTAATCACTCCTTCGTCACTGTCGATGTCGACTTGGTTGGCCCGTAGATGGCTGGCCATGCGTTCGAAGGAGCCGGAGAGCATCGGGTTGCCCTTCACAAAATCGGCAATTTCGAGTACCGTCTTGCTCTCGCCTAGCCGATGAGAAATTGTCCCCGTGTGGCAGAGCGAACTCGAAAGATGCCCTTCCAGGATGTCGGCCTTGAGCTTCGATTGGTCACGAGCAGCGACCGCCTCCAGCCAGTTGGTATGGTGCGAATTCTGTTCGTTACTCCATTGCTTGACGAGTTTGCCTTGGTTGTCGTAGATCCTCACCTCGCGGTAAGAGGGGACTACTGCAAAACCCTCTTCGCATTGCACGATGACACCGACCCTCGAACCACGAAAATTGTCCATCGAATTGCCCCAGTGCTTTTGCCCTGCCTTGGATCGTGGCAGGCCGCGCGTCTCGAAGATTAGCGGGGCAGCAGCATAGTCTTGATAAACGACTTGCGTGTTCGGCGTATCGCCAGCATCTTCGTAGCCCAATCGGCCACCGATGCTAATGACGCGCGGGGCGAGCTTGTCTTCTCCCAAGAACCAGCGGGCGATATCCATCTGGTGGATGCCTTGGTTGCCCATGTCGCCGTTGCCGGTGTTGAAGTCCCAGTGCCAATCGTAGTGAACGCGCGTACGCATGAGCTCTCGCTTTTCAGCAGGGCCGCACCAACCGTCGTAGTCGAGGTGCGAAGGAATCGACAACGGTCGGTCGAGCTTGCCGATACTTGGGCGTGGTTTGTAGCAGGTGCCCAAGGCATACTGAATTTTGCCGAGCTGACCGCTCTGGATAAAATCCACGGCTTGTTGCAAACTTTCGTTGGAGCGCGATTGGGTGCCACACTGCATGATACAATCGTACTTGCGGGCAGCGGCGACCATTTGGCGGCCTTCCCAAATGTTGTGCGAAACCGGTTTTTCCACATAGACGTCTTTGCCCGCCTGCGCCGCTGCGACCGCGATCGAAGCATGAGTGTGGTTCGGCGTGGCGATCGACACCGCGTCAATGTCTTTGCGTTCGAGAAGCTTGCGATAGTCGGTGAACCGCTCGACTTTGCGGCCCCATTCGGCGCTGACCCAGTCGGCTTTCGTGTTGAGTACTTTTTCATCCACATCGCACAACGCAACCAAATTATTTTTCAGTTCGTCGATGTGAATATTTCCGCGCCCATTGAACCCAATCACAGCGACTCGAATATCGGAGATGTCCTGAGCATCGGCTCGCAATGCTTTTGCCCAACTCGCGGAGGCGGCAGTGGCGGCAGTGGCGGCGATAAACTCTCGTCTGGAAAGTGGCATAGTCTATCCCTCGAAAAATATCTATTGCAATGAAGCCCTTGAACAATATCTATTGCAGTGAAGATGTACGGAGATGCAGCAAGACGCTCGCAGCAGTCTACCAAGAAATCGCTCGGTACGAAAGCGACGAGAATAAGCTATAGCTGTTTTTGCCCAGCATTAAGGGCGAGAAGGGCCACTTCAGCTACTCGGAAATTTCAAATGGCAAGCTTGCCTGCCCGATTTTGTGGCTTTGTTGATCGGTGATGATCAAGCGGATTTTGTAGTGTTCGGGGTAGATCCGAGTGGGCAGCGTGACAGTGTATTGCATGTGGAAGTCGCGACGCGGATTTTGACAGAGGTCTTCGACTTCGGGGAATTGAGCACTGTCGACCCGTTTGCCGCTTTTGTCCACGACTTCGTAGCTCGTTCCCAGGCGGGTGCGGTAGCCTTCTTTGGTTGACTCGCTGCTGAAATTTTCGATCTCTGCATAAAGCGTTACAATGTCGCCTGGCCGGAAGATGGTCTGCTTGTGCAATTGATAGTCGCCGTACCCCTGGACAGAATCGACAAACGCAAGCTTGCGGACTTCGAGCGTTGCTAGTTCAGCCAGCTTGGACCTCGCTTGATCTAAGTGCATCAGGCTGCCTGCGGCACGTCGTCGGTCGTCAGGCTGGCGTTTACTATCGAGAAACGTCGACACGGCAAACAGTTGTTTGTTCCAGTAGTCTTGCTGCGGAGCCGTTGCCCCAGGAGTCGGTTGCAGTGCTGCCTCTTCATCGCCGGCGAGCAATTGTAACAGACGCAGTCGCAGGTGTTGATTCACTTCGTCGGTCGATGTGGGGGAAGACTGTACCGAGGCTCGAAGATCTTGAACGGCAAGTCGAAGATGCCCCTGCCAGTCGTGTGGCTGCTGGATGTTCGTGACAAAATTTACTTGTTGCGCAACTTGCTGTGGAGGCTTGTCTAGGACGAGTGGGGCTTTCGGCTCTGCTGATGCCACCACGGATGGATTCTCTGGTTCTTGTGCTTGTCGAACATTGAAAGCTACAGGCACGGCCGTCGGACGAGAGTCAGCAGGTTTGGCAACGGTCGGTCGTGGCGGTTGTGTCGTTTGCATAGCGACCACTAGCTCTGTTTTTTTCTCGGCAGCTAGCTGCCGGACGGAGGCTTTTTCTTCGCGAGCCAACAGTTGCTCGCGGTAGGCCAACGTGGCTTGGAACTGCTGCACGATCAACGGCCAGTTTTCCCGCTTCGCCTCACGCAAGTCGGCCATCAACAGACGTTTTGCCTTGGCATCGAGCGACCCCTTTTCGGTCAACTTATCGAGCACCTCGGCTAATGCCTCTTCTTGCGATTTTCCATCGGTGTTCTGCTCGTTCGTCGTTGAAGCAACCAATTCTTGCTGCTGAGCTTGCGGCGACGACGACGCTTGCGTCTTTGCCGTTCCAGCAAACCCGGCCCCACGACAGCCGACAGCTGCCAGGATCGTCAAAGCAACAATGGAAACAACATTCGGAAGTGGGCTACGCAACAAAGCACCCGCAAGCAAAAGAAAAATAGGACAACA
>JAJDEE010000492.1 GCA_029259975.1 Planctomycetota bacterium | reverse complement strand
CCGCGCCGAGCGGCCCGATGCCGAACTTTTCTTCTTGATGGGTACCGAGTCCTTAGCCGACTTGCCCAGCTGGCATCGCCCAGCCGACATCTGCCGCCTCGCCACTCCGCTCGTCGTGCGTCGTGCTGAATCGGCCGAGCCAAACCTCGAAACTCTACGCTCCCTACTCTCTGCCAAACGAGTCGACCAAATCCGCCAGCACCAAATCGATATGCCACTCACGCCGATAAGCAGCTCGCAAATTCGAGAGCTGATTGCTAGCAGTGGTGCTTGGCAAAAATTCCTTCCCACTGACGTAGCCAAATACATCGAGCAACATCAGCTCTACGCCGCGCGGCGTTGATCTTGCTTGGATTCAACTTGCCTGGCTTGATCTTGCTTGGGAACGCGCAGAGACTCGACCAAAATCTCGGACACGTCCGACAGCTCTAGCCTTGGCTCCGATCGCAACGCATCGAGCACATCATTCAATTGCTCGCGGTGCGGCTGCGTCAAATCGAGCAGCAGCCACTTCTGGCCACGAATCGTACAATGCCCCCCGCCAGCACCTTCGAGCGCTTCTTCACGAATCTGATAACCGGCCCGTCGCGTTAGGTCGAGCGCCTGTGATAGCAGTTGGGCAGTGTGCATAGCAAGGATAAAGGTTCGAGGAGCCAGGAACGAGTAATAGAAGCTGGAAATTGGAACATTGGATGAGGCATAGTGCTCGCTCCTTACTCCTCATTCCTCGCTCCCCAATAAAGCGGCCAAATTGTAGCCGAAACGATTTGAGTCGCCCAGCTGACTTCGACGATACGAACTAATGCACTAAGTGCTGACAATTAAACAAGTTAAGACGTTCCCGTTAGTCAAACGAGCCAAACTGGCCCGCCCTGACAAAATACACAATCTGTACCCCTTGGCTCTGTCGAAGGACAACTCCGGCGGACACGACAAATAGGCACAACACAAATATGCACGACAACGAATCCACGCTCGAACAACAGCTCGCCTCGCTCCAACAACAACTGCTCCAAGCCCAACGCATGGCGGCGCTTGGCGAATTGGTAGGCACCACGACGCACGAATTCAACAACGTGTTAATGACGATTCTCAACTATGCCAAAATCGGCTTGCGTAACAAAGACGAAGCCACTCGTGACAAAGCCCTCGAAAAAATCATGGCGGCCGCTCAACGGGCCGAAAAAATCACCAACAGCGTACTCGGCCTCGCTCGCAACCGCAAAGACGAATTCGCTCCAACCGACCTGGCAAAAATTCTGCAAGAGTCGCTCATCCTTCTCGAACGTGAAATGCAAAAGTATCGTGTCGCCGTGGTTTGCGAGTTCGCCGACACCCCACCCGTCCGCGCGATTGGCAACCAAATCCAACAAGTGCTGCTCAACCTGATGACCAACGCTCGACAAGCAATGCCCAACGGCGGTCAGCTACTCCTAAAAACTTTGCATGACCCTTCCACCAACTCCGTCGACCTAATCATTCGCGATTCAGGCACCGGCATCCCGCGTGACCAACTCTCCAAAATATTCGATCGCTTCTACAGCACCAAAGACGGCCCCGACGAAAGCGGCAAAGGCGGCACGGGCGTCGGCCTCTCAACTTGCAAAGACATCATTGACGCCCACCGAGGCCGTATCCGCGTCGAAAGCACCATCGGCAAAGGCACCGCGTTCACCATTCGCCTGCCTGTGTTTCAGCAAGCCGCGTCGAGCAGCCCCGCCGTGCCAATTCCAAAGCTTGGCATCCCCAGCGAAAACGCAAACGCGTAATGCGTCATTGAACGCCCGACACACGTTCTCGAATTTCGGTGAGCAATTGCTGTTCGACCAGGATATCGCGTCCCAGCGGTATCCAGTTTTTCGACAGCCGCGTCCGGGTGACTGTTTCGTCGAGTCGACTGGGCAGCGAATTGTCGTTGCGGAAGGTCGCCGCCCCGGCCGTCGAGTTTTCTGGCCGCGGCAAGTCTTCGAGTTCTTTTTCGACCACCGCGTCGATCAAGTAACCGCCCTGTTGGGGAATTATCCGTAGCACCGCCCGACGACGAATCGTCTGAAACGTGCTTTCCCAGCGGTTGTCCCAGCCGACCGAATCGGGCCGATGCGGTTCTAGCCAAGTTGCCCCCACCTGCGGAAACGTATCGATCCGCCCTTCAGTCACCACATTGCCGACCGTCTGCACACGACTCTCGCGCTCCACGCGAAAATAGTCATCCACCACGTCAACGATTTGCTCCCAAGCCAGTTCTTGATCGCCGACCGGCACAAACAACGGATTCGCCGCGACCGTCCCCGGTGCCACTCCGCCCGCCGGCCTCACAATCGTCGCCTGTTGCAGCGGCGCGACAAAGATTGGTTGCGCAGGAAACGAATTGCCTAATGGAATCGCCACCGGCGGCCCTTGCCACTGCTGACAACCCAACATCAGCGCAGCACACAGCAGCAAGCTAAACCGTCGATAGTAGCAACAAGATTTCAATGGCGCCTCGATTAAAAATTGGCTGCGAATGATCGTAAAAATGCAAGCACAGGGCAAGTGCAACAAAAATCGCCCTCCGGCAATGCTAGCAAGACCTGCAAATGGCAAATTCAGAGTTTTGCACTTTTGCAACACGCGCGCAAAAGCGTTTTTCGTCGCAAAACTCGGCTGGTTTTGCGCTGCCCCGATTCGTTTCGCCCTACAAAACCAGGCACCTCAGGAGAGGACACCGCGCAAAAGCCACGAGCTTTTGCGACATAAAACCCTTTCGGCGCTGCAAAACTTCGCCCCGCACTTCGCAATAACGCTTGCCCGTAGTCGTCTACACGATGCGTCCGCGTATTTCAAAAGTCGCAAAAGTCGCTGCTGTCGATTTGTGAAAGAACCACCGGCGCAGTTTTTCGCCAAGTCCAACTTAACAAAGGCCCGCCAAAAAATCAGAGGCGATTTTTGGCCAGGCAAGAGAGCAGCAAAGCTGAACTTTTTCGTTTGACTCGTATACAGTCTCTGCCCGGAAACGAGTTTAATCGCCTGCAACAGACTAACGGCAGTCTTTTTCACCGATGGCACGAAAGGAGTGTTCTCAGGACGTCGCACCTGCTGTTCGATTTTGCTACAATAGCCGGCGGGTTATTCCGGAAAGTCCCAAGTAAGTCCGTGATGGCGGGTTTATTTAGGAAATCCCCAAGTAATAACAAGTTATGCCGCAAGCTCCATAGCTCAAAGGTGCGTTCCAAATGCCGAGCGTTAAACACAACACGAACGGCGTATCCACGTCGCGACGTACGAATCCTCCAGCGATCAACAAACCTTCTGGTCAACGCAAGCTCATCGCGTTTGGGTGGTACGGCGGCAAGTATTCGCACCGCTCGTGGCTTCTGCCGCTGCTTCCTGAATGCCACCATTACTGTGAACCGTATGCAGGTTCCGGTGCCGTATTATTAAATCGCGATCCATCTCCTGTTGAAACATACAATGATCTCGACGGCGAGGTATGTAATTTCTTCCGCGTCCTACGCGATGAGAAAGAGAAACTAATCGAGGCGATTGGTTTGACGCCGTTTTCACGCGAAGAATTTTCCATTGCCTGTGAATTCGTCGCAGACCTCTCTCCTGTTGAACGCGCTCGACGATTCTATGTTAGAGCTAGGCAGGTTCGTACTGGTCTTGCACAACGAGCCAGTCTTGGACGTTGGGCGAATTGCAAACAGACAAGCCGTGCCGGAATGAGCGGCGTGGTCAGCAGATGGCTAGGTGCCGTTGATAAATTGCCGGAAATTGCAGACCGTTTGATCCGAGTTCAGATTGAGAATCGACCAGCCATTGATATTATCGCCCTGTACGATTCACAAGACTCGCTTTTCTATTGCGACCCGCCGTACATTCACGATACTCGGGGCGACTCGAAAGCGTACGATAGCGAAATGACTGATGATGATCATGCCGAACTCGCAACCGTGTTAAATGGAATTTCCGGAAAAGTTGCGCTGTCCAACTATGATTGCAATCTAATGGGAGAACTCTACTCCAAATCGGACTGGTTCAAGACGGTTATTCCTGAAAGGACAAACCACGCAACTAAGGGTAAACGTACTGAAGTGCTTTGGACCAACTACGACCCCGCCGAACTTGACATCAGCAAGGGATCTCCACAAGGCCAACTGGAGTTTACTTGATGCCCTCTCCGAACAGCATACTGACCGCAGTTTTACAGCAGGTTACAGCATCGCCAACAGACCCAATCATTGACGATAATGAAATCGTCTCGCGCATTCAGTACGTCTGCCGATGCCTCAGCAACCGAGCTGGTGTACGACTTCTTATGGCATGTATGCTTGGGAAGATCGAGGAACCAAGCAGAGATCCGCGAGAGCCATACACGGAAATCGGCGGCGATTACTGCTTTTCTGGTAGAACTCTCGATGAACGCTACCTCACTAAATTTATTTCGGCGCACCGACTCCCGTGTAATTCAACCACTGCGTTCCTCACTCCTGCTTTGCGAAATATCAATCGGGCTCTCACAACAGATGTTGTTATCGTTGGTCGGCCCCCGCAGGTTTACAGTGACACGTTGCAGCTTCTGGATGATGTGGCCAATGACAATGTCACAGCTGAGGACGTACTGGCTGAAACAATTCGCCTTCTTATTCAAGTAAGGGACGAGAAAACTGCTCGAATGGAGACACTTATCGCTGGCATTGAGGAGGGCAAAGGTGGTCTACCATTGTCGTCAGAGTCCATCGTCAATCTGATTGCTCAGCATCTCTCGTGCAAACACGCCAGTCGCCTTCCTGTCCTCGTCGTTGCTGCGGCCTACGAAACCGCGTCCGCCTGCCTTGGAGAATTCGTGAAACCGCTTCATGCTCACAATGCAGCTGATGAGCAAACTGGCGCATTGGGTGACGTTGAAATCTGCCTCCAGAATGATGAAAACGTAGTTACCGGTTACGAAATGAAAATGAGACGCGTGAAAATTGACGATATAGACCGTGCCGCAACCAAAATCGCGTCTCACAAACCACGCATAGATAATTACGTCTTCATCACGACCGACGTGATTGACATTGAAACTACCGAGTATGCTGCCTCTATGTATGACAAACTCTCTGGCACAGAAATCGTAATTCTTGACTGCATAGGCTTCATCCGACACTTCGTTCACTTTTTCCACCGTCTACGTACTGAGTTTCTTGACGCATACCAATCACTCGTATTATCCGAACCAGACAGCGCAGTGAGTCAGCCGCTGAAAGAAGCATTCTTGTCATTGAGGCAAGCGGGAGAATCTGATGAATAGATCTACCGATACCTCAAGCCAATTGCTTGATGCCGATGAGTTCGGGTAAGGGCAGTCTTTTCTGACCGGCAGGTTCACCCAGCTATGCGACAAGATGGGCGCGAGCACACCATCCTACTGCTTCCGTGTGGTGTTTTTCATGTGTCCTTCGTTGCTGTTCGGTCACCCTGTTTTCTCGTCGCTTGTGGCTGGCTACTGGACTCGTGTATATTGCCTAGCTGGCTGCTGGGGCGTTTGCTCGCGAAAGAGAGCGGTGAACCCTTCAGGCCACTTGGTTCGCCTGTCGTCTATCACTTTTGGCATTGGTCGATTGCTATGGCTATTCGCTTTTTTCTTGTGGCTGTGGTTCTTTTTTTGTCGCTGTTGAGCGGCAAGAGATGCTTTATTGCCTGGGCATGGTTGCACCATCTGGCGATCAATAAAAACGGGCCGGTCGTTCGCAGGGAACAACCGGCCCGGCGGTTTGCAAAGCCGCGGCCAAGTGGGTTTTTACTCAGAGAGTCCGCCTAGTAGCAAGGCTCTTCGCCGTCGGCGTTCATGTCGATGCCGAGTCGCATCTTGAGTTCTTCGAACCGCGCGATGTACTCGTCGTTGGTCGAGTGGACATGCTCGGCTTCGGTGACAAACTTCATCTCTTCGCGGCAGTTGAGGCCCGCGTCGATGAGAATGCCTTCGTACGGAGTGAGCTTTTGACCGTAAACGATCAGCAGCTTATGCTCGTCGAACTGGACTTCTTGAGGTGTTTTGGGGTTGAGGACCGCCAATCCTGTACAACCGTCGTTGACGAGCATGTCTTCGAAATCCCAAAGAATGCTCTGCAAGATCGGCATATCGATATGCTCGCGGTACAAGTCCTGATGACCGGCAGCGCCGTATTCGTGGCTGGTTTCGAGCACCACGTCGACCACAGGTCCCAGCGGTTCGAGCAGTTCCATGAGCGTATCGAACAGGCATTCTCGCGAGACGGCAGCCATCACGACGGGCACGTCTTGATTTGACGATTCGTCGCGGTAGGTGTCGTGCCGGAAACCGGCGGAGGGCACCACATTCAGGTCGTATGCCGGTCGTACCGCGTCGGTCAACGTGAAGCTACCGTAGCGACTAATGCCTAAGTGGGCTTCCAACTCGTGTTCGTCGAGTTCCTGGAAGCTGCTTGCGACTTTGGGCGCAATCTCTTCGTGGAGGACGTTGTCCTCAGGAAAGACGTCATTAAAAAACTGTTTTAGGAATCCCATCGGCAAACTCTTTGCTGGGTCGGAGCAAAATAAAATAGCAATACAATAAACGTGCGGGAGTTGCCGGGAGCATGTGTTGAGACCAGGGCCTCAGGCGAGGGGACGCCCGTTTCGAATCACAGTAGATCGCTTAGTGAAGCTCGCCGCCGTGTTCTATTGAAACTTAGGTTACCCTCTGGCCAAATCCTGAATGCGTTTGGATTCGTCAGATGGTTTCGTGTGAACAGAGGCGTCATAATCGGCATAATCAGGGACGAGGTTACGGTCGAAAACTTACGCCGAAGGTGTTTCGCAACGTAGCAAGAGTTGCTGGGCTTGAATCACAAAGGAATCACGCCGAAAAGCTTACCGCAGAGGGCGCAGAGTTACGCAGAGGAAAAGCCAGGAGACAAATTCGCAAGGGATTTCTCTGTGATTCTCTGGGTCCTTGGTGGTGATTCCTTTCGCGTTTTTCCATTGAGCGAATGCAGATAAACTCCTACCTGCCGATCACCAAAAAAACGCGTTTCCCCCAACGGGGTAACACGACAAGCATTCTAGGCTACTCGTTTTCCACAACATTCGCATCGTGCTGGCAGCGAAGGAGCGCGCAGATCGCCATCGCGGTGCCGTATTGCTGGTGGTAGTTGTAAAGTGGGTAATCCCACCAGCTACCATCTTTTTCTTGCAGCGGAAGTAGAATATGCGCCAAGTGGTCCTGGAAATAAGGTCGGTCGGCCACCGGCAGTTGGTCGATGCACATGGCTGCATAAAAATGGCCGTAGTAATAAAAATAGCCGGCAATCGCAAAGTGCGACTCGTGCGGCACCGGATACTTGCGGCCTATGCTTAGCCAGCCATTGCGGGCATAAAGCCGATCGAGCCACGTACGTAACACATCGTCGGTCACCTGTTCGTCGCCGGTCAATCGCAACGCTAGATTGCAGGCTTGCGAACGTCCGAGGCTGCCGGCGGGGCGGTTGATGCCGTAACGCGGTTTCATCTTGAGGTATTCGCCGTACGCATAGGCAAAATCGGGGAACCGCTGACGAAGGATCGACGCGATCGCCTGTTGCGTCCGTTTTTCAGGGAATTTTACGCCTAGCTTTTCAGCTTCGTGCAGCGAGATCAAAGCGGTCGCGGTCGTAAAGCTGATCGAGCTGCTGCTGGGGCGCTGGGTGTGGGCGGCCATGTCGTAGTAGGCCCAGCCGCCGTTGATCGACTGGTAGCGACGGAGCCGGTCGACTTGGTATTCGAGCAATTTTATTAGCCGTGCCTGTAAGTCTGTGTCGTTGATTCCGGAAGAAGCGGCGCGCTGGTGCAATCGGACGATCGCGTGGATGGCAAACGAGTGCCCCCAGACGTTGTAAATCGCTTCGGCCTCGGCCCGACGCAGATCGTCGGCATGTTCTAGCAGCCAGTCTTGGCCACGATCAATGGCCGATTCGATGTCAGCC
>JAJDEE010000491.1 GCA_029259975.1 Planctomycetota bacterium | reverse complement strand
ACGTGCCGAAGCCCATGGGTTGAGGACGATTTAGAGGAATTTACTGACGCAAGTACCAGCATTGTCTTACCAGCAGGGTTGCTTGAGGCATGGACGCGCCGCAGTAAAACGTATGGCAAATTTTCTGACCGTGAACTCGGTCGTGTTGTTCGCCAGATGGCGCTTTCCGGACAAAGCGTTGACCGTACCCTCTGGGCTTTGGTTGCCGCTGAAGAAGGGATTTTTCCGCCTCCGGAAACCCCGCCGACCGATCCTGGCGAGCAAGTTGACGACCGTGACGAAAGCGACTGCAAGGGTCTCGTTCCAATCAAGGAGAACGAGCTAGCCATCGCTCGCCCCGTCTTTGACCAGATCGCCGGGCAGCTTCAATACCGTGGGCGTGAGGAAGCGGGGCTCTTGTTTGGGCCGAAAGACACGCAACTGGTAACCCTGTTTGTCCGTGACAAACTGGGCACGAAAACTGCCAGCAGTTTTACGTTGCACACGCCTACGCTCAACGAAGTGATCTTGGGCGCCAAGCAGTGGGATCTGGAACTATTGGCGGTGATTCACTGCCATCCCGATGGAGTGTGGCAACCTTCAGGCGGCGATATTCGCTATGTCCGTGACTTGTTCGCCCATCCCAAAAATGGCTCGGCAAGCCAGTTTTTTATGCCACTGGTGGTGAGTGGTCGTCTGTTGCCGTATCTGCTTTACCGCGATGAACCAGATCGCGTGGTTCGCGCGGGGCTGAAGATCATCGGTTAAGCAACTATCTCAATGTCGTATTTCAAGCAAACTTCATTTGAACAAATTAACAAGGAACAATCATGATCAATACCCGCAGAATCCAGTCCGTCCTCGACGTTGCTACTCTTGCAGAAAAAGTTATTACCATTGTTGGAACGGGAGGCGGCCTGTTCTTGGCCTTGGCTCTAATCCGCAGTGGACTCCGCCGCTTGCGTATCGTGGACCCTGATACGGTCGACGACGTCAATCTTTGTCGACAGTTTTTTACGAAAGATGATATAGGTAAACAGAAAGTCGAGGCCACCAAGGAGGCACTACTCGCCGTAGACCCTGAAGCAGACGTCGAAATTTTTCCGCTCGACGTGACCAAACTATGCGAAGACGATAAAAAGGCGATTTTTGCTGGTTCTGATTTAGTTCTCGCTTTGAGCGACAATCACGCGGCACAGAGTACCGCAAGCAAGCTGGCCATCCAGCACGGCTGTGAATTCATGTCGGTTGGCATCTACCCCGGTGGCCAAGGGGGCGAAATCTTTCGGATGCGTCGCAACGATCCGGCCTGCTACCGAGAAATGTTTCCGCATCGCTTTGTTCAGCACGAAGCAGCCCATGTCGCCGGCAAAAGCCTCGATCCGACTAGCGATGGAGCACCGATTTCTGTCGGCACGCTCGTCGATTCGATCGCCTGTGACATCGCGCTCGGGATGCTCACGGCAGGGGCTGACAACCGCTATGGCCGCTTGATGGAGCAGCTTGGTGATCGACAGCTACTCGTTATAAAAATCGATCCCGCCTGGGAAACCAGCCCGGAGCGAGACCTCATCCGAGACGAACTGGGCATCGATCAAGAAAACCCATTTTATGTTGCCTACAGCACCATCGCGATGGCGGCTGCCAGCGACTCGATTTCCCAGCCTTGCCACGACTGCCAACAGTACCGTGGATGTGTTGTCGAATAGCATCGCTAGCCATTTTGAGAAATCGTTGAACTTAGTGAGGAGTAATTACTATGAGCGGCCTGGGTATTTTATTGATGCTTGGCGGGGGAACCCTCGTGCATCGCTGGTACACGAGGGTCTATCCTCGTATTCGCGCCCGTCGCGATGCTCGTCGCGTTGCTGCGAACGGCCAGCATCAAGCGGCCATACGCCGACAACGGCAGGCCTCAATTCGCCAGCGGCGGGCAGCACACCTTCAAACGCTGCTCGTCCGATCTTTGCGTCAGCTTTCCACAGCCCCCGATTTCCGGCGAGTGACTTCCATGGTTGAAAATTGCCACGATGTGCCGATTGGCACCCGCCAGCGTTTGTTTCAGGCACATCGTCGCCACTTCATCCGACATTTTGGCCGCTGTCTCCAGCATGGAAGAGATGCCGATCAACTACTCGGCGAGGCACGGATGCTTGTCGAAGCGCTAGGCGTAGCCCCATTTGAGGCAGATTATATCGCCGACGAAGCACGTCAACGCTGGTCACGTCGTACTCCAAGTCCCCCAGCGGGCCCCCAAACTTTTGCGCGGCGTATCGAACAATTACAGCAGGAACTTCAAAATCGTCTCCAGGCCATTCGTGCCAATGTTCATGACGAAGAACTACAAGAGCAACTGATAGAGGCCGAGGAGAGTCGTTTCCGTGACCAATTGCTTGAAATCCAAAACTCTCCACCACGAGGGCAAGCATGAAACGGTTTCCAGTCCACGATCCAGCCCTTTTGATGAAGCTATTTTTTTCACATGGGGCGGGTGTTGAACTGGCTGGCGAAAGTGGCAGCGGGAAGAGCTTTTCGCTCTTGGCGATTTTGAGAACGCTGTTTCGGCACCTGCACTTCAGCGTATTTATTGATCCGGACAACGATACGGCGGAAGAGTTGTACCAAATTTGTCTCGCTGATCCTAAACTGGCCCCGCGAACGGATTATTTTCAACTGAACGATCCCGCGCTCTGTGGGGCCTTTGATCCGCTGCAAATCATTGAGGACGAGAACCCGCTCGTGACCGAAGCCCGGCGTGTCGCCCGTGTCGAGTTTTTGGTGCATATCATTCTCTCTTCTTGGGGTGAGGTCGATCTCGATAGTCGCCCCGTACTCGCCAAGAACCTTTTTCGGATTCTTTTGGCCTGCTCACGGCTGAATCTGCCGTTTAGTGAAGCGTCGCTATTTTTTGACCTTCACTCGCCTGCGTATCCCTACTTGTGCCGTGGTGTGCTCGACCCGGTCGACAGGCAAGAGATGTTAGAGCTTCCCTCACTGCGACCGATAGATCGCGAACAACAGCTTGGCAGCGCGATGAATCGTGTTAAAGGAATCTTTCGCAATCCGCTCATGCCAGCGATTGTTTCTAAAACCAGATCCTCCGGGGCCTATGATTTTTTGCACGCCTATCGCTCTGGCAGGATTGTCATCGTCAACGCCCACTGCGGGACGACTCTTCGCAAGACCGACCAGCAACTCTTGGCCAATATGTTTCTCTCCAGCGCGATCGATGTCGTGATGACACGTCCTCTGCGCGAGCGAAAAAACTCGCTGATTGCCGTCGAAGAAATGCCCGTCTTTCGTAGTAGCGAGGATTTGTTGTTTAGCACTTTTAGTCGAATTCGGAAATTCAAAGCAAGATTTGCCGTTTGTCATCAAGGGGCACATACATTCGAAGGGGGTTTGGAATCTCGGCTCTTGGCCAGTATTCGTAGTAATTTTCAAACGCACTTTTTCTTTCGTTCGTCGCACCCTGCCGATGCCAAGCACACAGCGGAGCAGATTCATTTGCCGACACTCGATTTGAAGAAAGTGAAATTTGAGCATTGGGAAAAGGAGCAATTTCAAGATGGCCACAAGCTGGTTGTCTTGACCGACAAAACCGCATCCCAAAGCGAAGGAGTCGAAACCGGATCGTCCGAAGCCAACGGCGACACGACGACCGATACACTATCGACTAGTTCTGCCGACCAAAAATCTCTCGATTCCGTTCGTCAAACCATTACCAACACGAGCGCCAACGCGTCATCGGACGCAAAGACACGTACATCGACCACTAGCTCGTCGGCATCATCCAGCAAGAGCCAGGGTGTCACTCACAAACAGACCCTCGTCCCAAAACACTCCTGGAGACGCGTGCTGCGGATGCTCCAGTTTTGGACCGCCGAGGAACAGTATTTGCAAGTTGCCAGCCGACTCGCGGGGCAACGGGCCGGTCAAGCGATGGTCTATTGCAACGGCTTGGGGGCACAGCAGTTTCAGTTTCCGCTGCTCAAGATGCCTTTTCACAATACGCCCCGTTACGCCGCCAAGAAACTGGCCGAGGCGAAACGGCAACTGCTAGGTCGGCCAGAATTTGATTCGATCGAGAATATTCAAGTTTATCGCCAACAATTTTTGGATCTGATGTTAGCACAATTGGCGGAACGAAACGTTGAATTGCCTTCAATTGGCGTAACAGCGCAAAAACTTATCATAGAGCAGCCTTCTACTCCCCCACTCCCTGAAAGCACCAATGATGGCCCCTGGACGATCTAAAATTCGACCGCTTGTGCTTCAGCGACGCGATTACCTCGTGCTAATTGCGCTTGGCACGGCGGGGACGTTAGATACCAACGTTATTTGGAGACTTTTCTTTCCTAATGACAAAACTGGTCAATCGTGTCGGCGTCGGCTCAGTCTGCTTGCTAAGCATGGTCTTGTGCTACGGACATTTATTGAGGTTTCTTCTGCAAACGGCAATGGACGGGCACCCATTATCTACAACCTCACACCCCGTGGGGCCAAGGCAGTCGAAGATGAGCGAGGGGTGGTCGGACTCCGCACCGCCCACGGTGATCGACTCAGCCCCAGCAAGCTACGACATCGGGCAGGAATCGGTGAGATGGTGCTGGCCATTAGCGATGGCTGCCAGATTGCGGGAATGCCCCTGCCTGATTGGGTGCTCGAATACGATACCAACGACGACATACCGAAGAATGCAACATTCAGCCGCCGGTATCGGCTCTGCCAAGAATTCAAAGACAACAAGGGAGGCCGTGTCACTTGCTGGCCCGACGCGGGCTGCCAATTGACCTTTCCCGACAACGATGCGTCAAAGTTAGTGATTCTGTTGGAATACGACCGATCGACCGAAGATCACCCCCAATTGCGTGACAAGTTGCCGCCGTACGAACGGTTTTTCTCTGAACATCGTTACCGGCAGTTATGGCCTGAGGCGCAAGAGGCATTTTTGTTTTTTGTGTTTCAGACCGAAACGCGACTTCGCAATGCAGCGAAGTCGTTTGTGGATAAAAGGCTCGCGCCGCGCATTCGTATGGCAGTGGCGTCGGAGTTGAATGACCAATCCCCTATTACCGACTCCGTCTGGTTTACCACCGCTTTGGAGCGACGTGCGCTACTGAGCCAAGTTTCCTCACCGACGAAACCCACTTCCTCTTCTTGAGGCGTTTTCGATGCAAGAGAATTTACCCACTTCGATGCTCGGCCTCTCTCAGGCGGAAGCGATGATCTTGCAGGGCCTTTCTGCTCTGGAACAGCAGGTTGCCGATCTGAATGGTCGCCTTGACGAACTCAAAGAGGAGTCGCAAAAGTCATCTTTGAAGGATTGGTACACCACTGGCGAACTTGCTCGGGAAATGGGGGTCACTGGACACACGGTTCGAGAGCGTTGGTGCAATCAGGGACGTATCGAATGCGAAAAACATCCTGGCACGGGAAAGTGGCGTATTCCGGGGCACGAATTCGAGCGGTTGCGACGTGGTGGGCGGCCGGCTGGGTATTGAATATATCCACACAAGGCATCAACAGGCAGGCGACTTCGGTGTTTACGGACCGAGGCGGGTTAGAAAATGCCGCTTGGTCATTCAATTCAACTGCGCGAATGCATGGATAAGTTCTATGGTGTTATTATGCGCCGACTGATTGTGGCGAGTCCTGTGTAGTCGCTGCCCCTCAATTATTTTATCATCTTCTTGCCAACCGAAGTCAGTATCATATCCTGTTTCTAGTTCAGGCTCCTTTTCGAGCGTGTCGCGCACACGATCAACGCACCCAGTTGGATTGCCGCAGATGACATAGCCGACGACGATTCCAAACGCATGCCCTGGGCTATATTTACCGTTGGCAAAACGATTAATGCCGTTGCGGACGTACTTGAGCGCCAAAGAGTTTTCTGTGCTGGTAACGCGTTTGCATTCCATTGTCAGGTACGTCGACTCGTCCCAGGTGTACGATACCATGATGTCAATCAAGCCTAAGGGCGTATCAGGCTCTGCTCGATCAGACTGAGGTTCACGAAGAAACTCCATGTCAGGTACTGGGTTGAGTCGATTCTTGGCATCAACCATTTTCCACCGCAGGACGTTTGAGATTGAATCCTCATCGGTCGCCTTGGTTACTCTGGAATCCGCAGCGGTGGCTAGCCATGCATCGTGCAAAATACGCAATACAAGGATTGCAATTCCGCTCTGAGCCTTACGCCGGATGTTCAGATTTAGACGACCGCTTCGATTGGGAGCTACCAAAGCTACTTTCCCCC
>JAJDEE010000050.1 GCA_029259975.1 Planctomycetota bacterium | reverse complement strand
CAGAGCCGAGAGCGAACACCATGCCCGACAGCACTTGCCATATCCCCGTCATGCTTGCCGAAGCTATCGAATGGCTTATGCCCACGCCGGGCAAAGTCTTGGTCGATGGCACTCTCGGTGGTGGCGGGCATACGGTAGCGATGGCAAAGCTGGTCGAGCCTAGTGGGCGAATCTTGGCTATGGACCTTGATTCCGAAGCAATCGACCGCTGCTTGCAGAAGGTTGCTTCGTTGCCGATCGACTTGGCCATCGGGAGCTACACGAAGATCCCCGAGATGCTTAAGTCGTATGAAGTTGACCAGGTCGATGGTATCCTACTCGATATTGGACTCTCTAGCGATCAGCTCGCTGACGAACAGAGAGGCTTTAGCTATCAGAGTACCGGGTCACTTGATCTACGATTTGACCGCTCGCGTGGCGAGGCGGCCTGGCAACTGCTCGCCCGCCTCGACGAACGCACCTTAGCTGACATAATCTATCAGTATGGCGAAGAACGAATGAGTCGTCGCATAGCGCGGCGAATCGTCGCACTACGCCGTGAAGATCCGATCCGTACTGCAGACCAACTGGCCGAACTGGTGCGATCGTGCGTTCCGCGCAGCCGTGGTCACAGCATCGATCCCGCTACTAGAACTTTTCAGGCATTACGAATCGCAGTCAACCAGGAGCTAGCTGCGCTGGAGCAAGCTTTACAACGATTGCCCAACTGCCTATGTCCTGGCGGGCGGCTAGCGATCATCAGCTTCCATTCATTGGAAGATCGCTTAGTAAAACACGCATTTCGCAACGACCATCGCCTAGAAGTGCTTACGAAGCGTCCGATACGTCCTAGCGACGATGAAACCGAGCGAAATCCGCGTGCTCGAAGCGCAAAGCTGCGAGTTGCAAGTCGGCTCACCTAGCGCGAACAGGGCCTAGCGAACTGGGGCCTAGCGAACGGGAGGAAACCTCTGCGGCGAATGGCCCACGGGTACCCGAGCCATTTCAGGCGGCACGGTTTGGAAAGCCGGCGTCGTCGTGACAGCTCCAGTGGTCGGATAGGGGGACATTTGCGGTGTTGGTAAAACAGAGTCGTTCATCACGGTCGACTTTCCCCCGTCACGACTCTGAGCCGGCTGCTGAGTATTGGCGGAAAGCTGCGCCAACAGCGTGCCTGCTACTGCTAGGCTCGGGTCGGCCTGGGTCGCCCGGGCAAGAAATTGCACTGCTTCGGCGTCACGACCACGCTGATGAAGCAATATCCCCAAGTTGTATTGTGCAACTGCGGGCGGATAAACGGCTGACTGGTGTTGTAAAGCAGCATTGAGCTGGTTCAACTCGATCAAAACCGTGGCAACATTGTTACGATATAAAGGCTTGCTCGGTTGTAAGCGGATTGCCTGCTCCAGTGGCGGCAGAGCCTCGGCCAATTGGCCTCGTCGTGCAAAGCAGAGCGATAGATCATTGAACGCTTTAGAACTTTGAGGATGCATTTGCACAGCTTGTCGATAGTAGTGCAGCGCCGCATCGAGCTGTCCTGCACGGTCCTCGAGCCTCGCCAAGGCGAGCATCCCCTCGAGGTTCTCAGGCTCAATAGTCAGAGCACGTTGATACATGCTGCGAGCTTGCATTGTGTCGCCACCCTTGTCGCTCACATTCGCCATCGACAGATAAAGCGCGGCGTTTGGTGGTCCAGAAGTATATCCCAGCGAAATCGGATCTAGTTCTGCGCGCCCCTTAGGTTTCGACGGGCCTATGAGCTGGTTGGCGGATTTGCCCTTGAAGAGGTTAGTCACTTTTTGTGTCCAACTGGCCTTCTGGGGCTGCACATTGCCATTTTGCCAAGCGGTTATTTGCTCAGACTGAGTTGGCCAAGCGCCCTGCACCGCACTAGTAGAACATGCTCCAGTACAGCCAATAACCAAAGCGGCCACCCAACGACTCAATATCCAATGCTTACGCACTTGGCCACCCTCCCTGGTGATAGCGTTTCTAGCTGGCGTCCTTGCCTAGCTGAAAAATACTCTACACGAACGTCTTAACGACTCGCTGCATTTATTGTTCTTCGCCACCACCGCCGGTGCTGGCTGGTAAAACTGGTGGCAGTCGATTTGCTTCGTACCCGACAAAGACACTATCCACCGAGGCGGCCGAGTGTCCTTCTGCCACGATATGTGTGTCGTTTACATCGATTCGCCCAACGCTGGGACTCATGTTTCCTGCGTAATCGTTGACCGATGCAATACGAGAGGTTGTTTGTAGCTCTTCTGAACCACGTTGTACAAACACGTTGCGATGCTGGACAGGGGCTTGAGAAAGAATCCAATTAACTTTCAATTTGCCTGCGTTTGTCAGTTCGTTGGTCTCTTTATCAAAGTGATAGTCGCCCAACAAATTCTGACGTCGCCAACCATTGTTGACCATCGCGGCATAAGTCGCACAGACCGAACGTCGAGCTGGAGGAATGTAGTGTCGTGGCCATTGGACGTTGGCATCGTAACCTGCGCGGAAACGCTCCTTCAGCGTAGGCTCGCGACCACACGATTGCTGTGCATAAGAAGCAGAGCTGACCAAAACGAATACCAACAGGGCACTCGCACCCATTACAAATGTTTTGGGACTGAATTTTTTCATGTATCTGGATCCTGCGCTTTTACAACAGTATTTTTGAGGTGCGATAATGCACTCGTGCGACGCAGGCGTCCAAAAGCCGCTTGCGGTTTCGCGCGGGGCAGTTTTGCGAGAAACTACCCGCACCTGTCACAGAACATCGTCAGAAATTTGGAGCCGGCTGCGTTACTTCTGTTGGGACTGGGTATCTTTACGTATCTTGCCCAGTTTCACTTTTAAGTCGCTGCTTAGAGATCGCCGTTCATCGATGGGAACAGCTCGTTAATCATTGTGATAGCAGCTGGGCCGACCAAAACAATAAAGATCGCCGGGAAAATAAACAAAACGAGTGGAAAGATCAGCTTGACAGCAGTCTTGGCCGCTTTTTCCTCAGCTAGCTGGCTACGCCGGGTCCGCATCGAGTCGCTTTGCACACGGAGCGCTTGCGCAACACTAGAGCCAAATTTATCGGCCTGTATCAAAATTGCAGCCAGTGCCTTGAGATCGTCAACGCCCGTCCTCACTCCCAAATCGTGGAGTACCTCGTTGCGTGCACGACCCATCTGCAGTTGCAAGTTGCATAGGCTAAATTCTTCTGCAATGACA
>JAJDEE010000490.1 GCA_029259975.1 Planctomycetota bacterium | reverse complement strand
GTCGTAAGCGCGGTTATGTTGGGTGGCTTAGGCGGTAGCCGTTTGCTTGCCGCGTTCCATGAGGACTGAAATCACATTTTTTGGAGGTCTCTACGATGAGGCGGCTTAAATTTTCTCACTTGAGTTTTTTGCTATTGGGAGCTTGCTTGTGCTTGCCCGTTATTGGATGTGGTGGCGATGCCGCGACGACCAGTGCCCCCGCTGCTGCTCCGGCGGCGGACGAAGGCAGCGATTCGTCTGAAGAAAGCAGCACTGCTGGCGAAGAAGAAGGTTCGGACGAAAAAGAATAGAGTTCGGATGCCGAAAAACAAGCTCCCGCCTTGGTGCGAGAGTTCATGAGAACCACATACAAGCCTGCGGCTCGTCGAGTCGCAGGCTTGTTTTTTTGGGATGAACTCGCTGCAGTCAGACATTTCGTTTCGGATGCGGCACCCGGCCTTCGCGTCCACCAGGTTTTTTGCCTCCTTTGCGTCGACGTTTGCCACCGACGCGTTCTTTGATCGAGTCGACGGGTTGGCCAACGGCTTCGCGCATTTGCTCGATGCGGTCGCGAATTTTTGCGGCTCGTTCGAACTCCATCTCGTCGGCTGCGGCATGCATTTCGGTTTCGAGTTCGGCGATGTACTCGTCGGTGATGTATTGTGTTTCGTCGGTGCGCCCGACTGCCGCGTTGGCTTGGATGTGTGCCGACGCTTCGGACTCGATGCCGCGGAGGATTGCTTTTTTGATTGTCTCGGGCTTGATATTGTGTTTTTTGTTGTAGGCCTGTTGTAGCTTGCGGCGTCGTTCGGTCTCGGCAATCGCTTTTTGCATCGAGTTGGTGACTTTGTCGCCGTAGAGAATGACTTTGGAATTGACGTTGCGGGCAGCGCGGCCGATCGTCTGCATCAGCGAGGTTTCGCTACGCAAAAAACCTTCTTTGTCTGCGTCCAAAATTGCGACCAGCGACACTTCGGGCAAGTCGAGACCTTCGCGTAGCAGATTGATGCCGACCAGAGCTTCGAACTTGCCCAGCCGGAGGTCACGCAGCAGCTCGACCCGCTCGAAGGCGTCGAGTTCGCTGTGCATCCATTTGGCGAGAATGCCCTGCTCGCAAAAGTAGCCGGCCAAGTCTTCTGCTAACCGCTTGGTCATCGTGGTGATCAGCACTCGTTCGCCGCTGGCTGCACGTTCGCGAATCTGTTCGAGCAGGTGAGGTATTTGCCCCGTCGCGGGGACGATTTCGATCGTCGGGTCGAGCAGTCCTGTCGGACGAATCACCTGCTCGACGACCTCACCGCCGACGCGTTCCAACTCGAAATCGGCAGGCGTCGCCGAGACGTAAATCACCTGGTTCATCCGCTTCTGGAATTCGTCGAACTTGAGCGGACGGTTGTCGAGCGCGCTGGGCAACCGAAAACCATGTTCGACGAGCGTCTCTTTGCGGCTCCGATCGCCAGCGTACATTGCCCGCACCTGCGAGATCGTGACGTGCGATTCGTCGATGAACAGCAGAAAGTCCTTCGGAAAAAAGTCGAGCAGCGTACTAGGCGGATCGCCTGCCGATCGCCCCGCCAGAATCCGGCTGTAGTTTTCGATGCCTGGGCAATAGCCCACCTCAGTCATCATTTCGATATCGAAACGCGTTCGAGCGTTGATCCGCTGTGCTTCGAGCATTCGCCCGTCGCTCCGATATTGTTCGAGTCGTCCCGACAGCTCTTGGCGTATTTCGTGAACGGCATTTTCGATACGTTCTTCGGGCAACACAAAATGCTTGGCCGGGTAGATGTAAACTTCTTCGAGCTGGCTGATCGCCTCGCCCGAGGTCGGGTCGATGATCGAGAGCTTTTCGATTTCGTCGCCCCAAAACTCAACGCGATACGAAAACTCTTCGTACGACGGCCAAATCTCCACGCAATCGCCCCGCACACGAAACTTTCCGCGGGCCGGGTCCGTGTCGTTGCGGTCGTACTGAATGTCGATCATCCGGGCGAGCAGGTCGTCGCGATCGAGATTCTGCCCGACGCGGACGCAGACCATCATTTCTTTGTAGTCTTCGGGCGAGCCTAAACCGTAGATGCACGAAACGCTTGCGACCACGATCACATCACGCCGACTGACCAGCGAACTGGTCGTCGCCAACCGCATACGGTCGATCTCTTCGTTGATCGACGCGTCTTTTTCGATGTAGATGTCCCGCGCCGGGATGTACGCCTCGGGCTGATAGTAATCGTAGTAGCTGACAAAATAGCTGACCGCGTTGTGCGGAAAAAACTCTTTGAACTCCGCATAGAGCTGAGCCGCCAGCGTTTTGTTATGCGACAACACCAGCGTGGGCCGCTGCACCTGCTGGATGATGTTGGCCATGGTAAACGTCTTACCGCTACCGGTCACGCCCATCAGCACCTGTTCCTCCTGCTTATCACGCAGCCCTTTGACCAGGGCTTTGATAGCAGCCGGCTGATCGCCAGCAGGCTCAAACGGGCTATTGATTTGGAAAGGCATGGTTTGAATTAGGGTTGCGAAATTAGGATTGCGAAATATTCAAGAAAACGAAGCGACGATGCTTGCAGCGTTAGACGCTGAATAGGGAATCTTCCATTAGAACATAACCAAGCTCCCACCTCCATTGAATTTTTCTGACTTGATTCACAGTTCAATTGGAATTTTGAGGGCTGTTTTTCTGGCAAGATTCTTTTTCGCGGTTTTTCAAAGTCGAAGCGGCTCGTCGGGGTCCGGTTGGCATGGTGCGGTTTGTCGTTTTGGCGTTTTGGCGAGTTTTGACCTTTTTGCGCTAGTGACTCAAAACGCGTTTTCATTCGCAAAAGTCGCCCTAATTTCTATGGGGGTAAAAACAGTAAGTCTCTTGCTGGCAACGCGTTGTGAAAAACCACTGGTTGCTCAGTTGCCAGAGTTTTGCGAATTTGCGTAGATGAAACAGCGCAAAACTCTGTTTGATGCTGGGTCGTTTCGGTACGTCGAGACTAGCCAGCAAGCGTCAACGAGCGATCCTGCTTTTGAACGAGGGGGTCGCAAAAGTCGTCTTGGTTAAGTTTTCAAAGATCAAGCGGCGCATTGTGACGCCGAGGACAA
>JAJDEE010000489.1 GCA_029259975.1 Planctomycetota bacterium | reverse complement strand
ACAACCACCAGCCAACGAAGAACCCGATTGCAGCAATGACAGCGGTTGAGATCGACAGGCTAAGTGAGGTGAGTCGCTCGATCTCGTCTCCCCACACAAAGTAACCAATCGCGCCACTTAATGTGGCCAGTGCTAGGCCCGCAATGACACCAGTCCATTTTTTGGGGCGAGAGCTTCGTAGCAGCATTTGGCAAAGCAGCGGCACTATGGTCACCGCCACAATTAAACTGGCAGAGAGTGCAAAAGTTTTGGTCCATGCCAGCGGTGAAAAAAGCCGATGGTCGCGGCCCGTCAAGAAAAACACGGGCAGAAAGCTAACCACGGTGGTCGTGACCGCTGTGATTACTGCCGGAATGACCTCGCCAGCGGAGTCTCTGATTACTTGCACGCGCTTGATTTCGCCACCTGGCGATCCATTTGTTTCCCATTCGGCAAGCCCGTCATAAATGTTTTCTAGCACGATGATTCCCATGTCGACCATTGTGCCAATGGCAATCGCAATACCGGCCAGCGACATGATATTGGCGTCCACACCAAACACCTTCATCGCGATAAATGACATCAGTACTGCCATCGGCAGCGTAAAGGCAATCACAATACTGGCGCGAACGTGCAGCAAGAACAAAACCATCACTGCGATCGTGATCAGTATTTCATGTTGCAAGGCGTGCGTTAGCGTAGCTACCGTTTCGTCAATCAACTCGGTGCGGTCGTAGACGCCGCGAATTTTTATACCATCCAGCTCGGACTCCAAGGAGGCGATTTTTTGCTTAACGCGTTCGGCCACGTCACGTGGGTTCTCGCCGTATCGCATCACTACCACGCCACCAACAGCCTCCTGGCCGTTGTAGTCGAGCGCACCACGTCGAAATGCAGGCCCCGTTTGGACCTGAGCAACGTCGCGAACACGGACAGGTACGCCTTCGCGTGATAAGACGACGGTGTTTTCAATTTGCTCAAGCGTCTCGGACTCGGTTTTGCCCGACCCAATAAAGCCCATCCCGCGGACGATGAATTCCATGCCGCCCGATTCAACCGTCTTGGCGCCGACGTCGATGTTCGAATCTTTGACCGCTTGAATCACTTTGCTGAGCGGGATGTTGTGGTAACGCAGCTTGTCAGGATCGACCTCGACTTGGTACTGACGTACGTAGCCGCCGATCGATGCCACCTCAGCCACGCCGTCCACGGATTGCAACGAATACTTGATAAAAAAGTCTTGCTTCGATCGCAGTTCGGCTAGATCCATGCCGGGAGGTGGCAGGAGTACGTAGTAGTAGATCTGCCCCAAAGCAGTCGCATCGGGCGCGAGTCTAGGCGTGACACCCTCGGGCAAGATGCCGGCCACGGTCGAGAGTTGCTCGGCGACTCGCGAACGGGCCCAATAAAAATCGACTCCATCTTCAAAGGTCACCTGCACAAAGCTGAACCCAAACATGCTCTTGCCGCGAACGCTCACCGCGCCGGGCACTGACTGCAAGGCGATTGACAGTGGGTAGCTGATTTGGTCTTCCATATCCTTCGGCGAGCGGCCATTCCACTCGGTGAGGACAATTACTTGGTTCTCGCCCACATTGGGGATCGCATCGAGGGGAACCTTTTTGGTCGAATACCAACCGTAGGCGACAACCAGTACGGCAGCGATACATACGACCAATCGTTCGCGTAGGCAAAAATTCAGGATGCTTTTGATCATCGCATCGCCTCCTGCTCTAGCTTTTCTAGATACTTGGCAGGCTCGGCGAGTAGACTTTTCCGGCACACTTCGCAACAGACAAACACCGCCCTTCCCTCTACCATCACTTTGATGGGCTTACCCATCTCGCCCAGTGGCAGATCGGTCACCGGGCATGTTTTTTGTTGCCTAGCGAGTTGTTGATCTTCCAGGGATAACTCCCTCAACGCAGCGAGTTGCTCGTCGTCAGGCTCAGCGATCTCCAATGTGCTTGGTGACTCCGTGGTAGCCTCCCCGCCAGCCATTACGATCTCACCGATCGGTGGCAGACTTCCGTCATCCATTTCAAATTTAACGCTAGGTTGAGCCTTGGTCGGATCGATGAGCGAAGGGTTACCAGTCAGCTGCATCTGAGAGTCAATCAAAAAATTGCCCGAGACAGCAACTTGCTCGCCCTCTTCGAGCCCATCCAGCACGACAATCTGATCTCCGCTGCGCGCACCAAGCACCACATTGCGAATCTCAAAACGGCCAGGCTCGGTCTCCACGTAAAGCACGCTGTCGCTGCCAGCCATGAGTACGGCACTACGAGGAACCACCAGCGCTTCGCCATTGCTGCTTGGCTCGTTAGAAAAGCCGAATTGAGAAGCTGGCACCAAGTCGATCCCGCAAATACGGCATTTTCCGGGCGATGCTTCAACCACATGTGGGTGTCTGGGGCTAATCCACTTGTTGACAAGTTCCGGGTCGTAAAGTTTGCCTTGCAATTCATTGCCAGTAACTGGTACCTCGATGGTGGCTTTGGCATAGTCGCCGACGCGTAGCAAGCCGTTGTCGTTAGGAATCACCACCCGGACCCCAATGGTCCGTCTCTTAGGGTCTACTGTCGGATTAACAAAGGCAACTCGCCCGGTGAACTCTCGCCCAGGAAGCGACTGTACTTCAGCTTTCACTTTTTGTCCGTAACGAATGGCCGACGCGTCTTCAGGAAACAGCTCTAGCATCAACCATACCGTTGACAAGTCGGCCAACTCGTAGATCGCTTGGCCTTCCTTCACATACTGCCCTTCAGTGGCATATTTTTTGATGACAGTACCGCTAATGGGGGCGATAAGATGCATTCGACTATTTGCTTCGCCAGCAAGTTCAAGATCGATGATCTGCTCTTCGGTCATGCCCAGTTCGATCAACCGTTGCTTAGAGCTTTCATACATGTCGCGATTCAAACGGACGACTCGTTGCAAGCTTGACGACTGGCTTGCGTCGCGTGCTTTCTTAGCCAGTAGTAATTCAACCTGTCCGGAATAAAGTCGTGGGGAATAAACGAGCGCCAGATGATCGCCCCGATTGACGTGGACGCCTGTGAAATCGGCATACAACCGATCAAGCCGACCATCGACGTAGGCAGAAATAGTTTTCAACGAACCTTCGTCGAAGTTGAGTTCGCCGATCGCACGGATTGTCCGTACAAGTGGTGCCGACCTGGCGGCTACAGTATGAATGTTTGCCACGCGGCGCGCCGCAGGGTCGATGCTCACGGATTTCGAGTCAGAATTGCCGCCGCCCGAATCCGCGAGTACCAGCTCCATTTGGCAAACAGGACAGCGACCAGGGCCAATTTGTGGTGGCGTGCAAAGCATCGGGCAAATATAGGTTCGAGTATCGCCTGCCGCAGCCTGATCGCTACCTCCACCTCCAGTCTCGGCAGAAATCCAGCCGATTTTCTGAGCTACGCCGAGTCCAATAATAAGAACGACGCCAGCAGCGAGCAGCAGTAGCGGCTTCACAATCAGCTTGATCCACCAACGACGTGACTCTGGACGAGAGTCACCTGGCGAGATCTGAGTCTGTTTGTGGCCTGTTTTCGAAGAAGCTTCTTGGAGGTCTTCCGTTGAGTCGGTAGATGATTTGATATCGTTCATACAATACATCGTTTTGCATCAAGCGAATTTTGTCTGAATAGTTTCCAAAGCAAATCGTAGATGAAAGTGCGATTTACACACGTAAGCGTGCTGTCTTTGCCATAGCTCAGCAGCGATGACTTGCGAATGCTAAAACCAGCAGTTTCAAAAACAAGGGAAGAACGCTAATCTTCGCTAATCTGCACACTTTGCGCGCAAGCTAGCACGAAAGCCACAATGCGCAGCACCGCCGTAAGAGGTGGCTCAGAGAGTGAACCGGCAGAGAGAAACGCAGCAATCGTGCGCTGTCAGAGCAATCGCTCCGGCGCCCAACCCCAAATGCTGGCGTGAAAAAGCAGATAGAAAAATGGTCGAGACTGTTGCCGTAGAAGCAGATTCTGAAATGATTCTTTCAGGCGAGCTACTTTCAACTGGAGGAGCAATTGGCTTTGTGGGAACATTGCTCTCACCACATTGACAGCTGTCGCCACATTGGCAGCCGCTACGAGAATTACCCGCGCACTGGCAACTGGATTTTGCTAAGCTTTCGTCTGCGCAGCAAGAAGGCTCCGACTGACTGCAAGAACTCGTTTCGTCGCAGCGGCAAACTGCAGCACCGGTACAGCAAGAGGGCTGATCATTATCTGGCCGGCTACAACAACTCTGAGTTGTGGCAGACTCTTGGGCAACAATTCGTACACAACCACAGGCAGCCAACGGCAAACCCTGAAAGGGAATCGTAATGGCAGCGAGCCACACAAAGATTCGAGCAGTGATTAGCCGCGTTACCCACATGAAAGAATTCCTGCTTTCCTCAGCCCAATACTAAAAAAGCCGGCCTTTAGCTCTCAATCGGACATCAAGGCACTTCGAATACAAGTTAATACGTACAGTTTATTGAGAAATTACGCAACTCGTTAATTATAGCATACCGCAGATGTCCGATGGCGGAATTTTAGGGGTGCTAGGTGGCAGGTTGTTGCTGTCTTCGACAGGCATGTCGATCGCTGCCGAAGGCGTGACAATCGCTTTCGAGCCGTCTCTTCAGCGGGTACTCAAAGAATCGTGGTTGCGATAGCAGTTGGGCTGCTAGCAGGTATCGCGCCGGGGTGGCATGCATCGCGTACCGAGAGATTGTTTCGGCTTCAAGGCATGCGTAAATAACATTCTGAGCATGACGAAACTTGGGTGCTTGAGCCGATGAAATAGGTAAGAATGTCCAATTCGGACAATCAAAAGGGAGGTCACGGATGACCAAGCCAAGGCTTGTGATCGCAGCATTTACGCTTGCGACAGCCTGCATAACGGCAAACGGGCAGGAATTGGTTCAGCCACCTAGCGTGGCCGGATTGACGGATGCTGCAAGTAAGGCTGAGCCTAGCAGACCGCAACCACTTCCATCGATCGGCGGTCTCACGCTAGAGACGCTCGAACAAATGGCACTTGCCAATCACCCTGCCATTAGCCTGGCAAACGCACGTATACGCGCATTGCAAGGAAAGTGCTTGCAGGTGGGCTTGCCGCCCAATCCAACCATCGGCTACGTCGCTGGTGAAATTGGCAATGAAGGCAATGCGGGCCAACAGGGTGGGTTTATTGGGCAGAATTTTATCACGGCAGGAAAGCTACAAAAAAATCGCTCGATCGTTGCTGCGGAAATCAATCGCGCCGAACAACAGTTGGCGGCGATGCAGCGACGTGTGCAAACAGACTTGCGTAAGGGCTATTACGCGGCGCTACTCGCACAGCGTCGACACCAACTTGCCGAGGCGTTAGTTCGCGTCAATACCAACGCAGCCGCCGCTTCCAAGTCGCTTTACGAAGCAGAAGAGATTCCACTAGCTGGCTTGCTTCAGACCGAAGTGCAACAACAGAATGCACTGGTTCTTCAGCGGACAGCGCAAAACGGTCTCTCGCAAGCTTGGCGACGTTTGTCGGCCATTGTCGGCGGGGAGGCACTTCCCATCCAGCCACTTGTCGGCGATGTCAGTCAAATTCCCGAATCGCTTGATTGGCACAACCAACTTTCTCGACTTCAGGCAGAAAGCCCCGAGATTGCCGCTGCGATGGCTGGTGTTGACCGCGCCCGCCGTGCGCTCAACCGTGCTTGCGTTCAATCCGTTCCCAATATCAATACGCAGTTGAGTGTGCAATACGATGACTCGACACAGGACACGATTGCCGGCGTTCAAGTGGGCATTGCGTTGCCGGCTTGGAATCGCAATCAAGGTGGCATCCGACAGGCCAAAGCAGAGGTTTCGGAAGCCGTGCGAAACGTTGATCGAGTCGAGCTAGATCTCAACCGACGGCTGGCCGATGCTTTTCGCCAGTATTCTGATGCTCATATCACCGCCACCACCTATGCTACCGATATCCTGCCACGCGCTCAGCAGACTTTTGACCTTGTACAGCAAGGTTACGCAGAGGGAGAAGTTGGTTATCTTGACGTGCTGGCCGCTCAGCGGACGTTTTCTCAGACGAATCTTACTTACCTAGATGCACTCGGTTCGCTGTGGGAGAGTTATGTCCAAATCGACGGGTTACTCCTCGATGGGAGCCTTCTGCAGCGGTAAAATGTACTGTAGTCGAACTTTGCTGGGCAACTTGCCGTAGAACCGGTGTGTTTACCGACCTAGACTTAGAGTAGGCAATCCGGTCTAATTCCGTACCGTCCTGCAAGATTTTATCCTGCGAGCTTCTATGACTTTGCTAGTCCACCTGCTTACCGCTGCTACGATTTTCGTGCATGCCACGGTGGGCTGCTGTGCGCACAAAGCGCACGAAGTCAGCCGAACTTCTGGCGAATGCTGTTGCAAGCACGCCGACCATGAGCATGACGGTGACGGTCTGTCGCAAGAATTGCCCCAGCCAGCACCCCAGGAATGCAACCACACCGACTGCAAGTGGCCAGCTCCGAAAATGCGTAATCATGATGACTTGCTATTACTAAGCTCTACGGGAATCCTTCCTTTAGCTTCATCAAGTTCTCATCTATACGTTCTTTACAACGGTCTGGAGTACCTTGGTCTCTTGCCAGACGCTTCTTGGCGCACCCTGCCGGTGCGCGCGCATCTTGCTAAATGTGTGCTTCTAATCTGAGCATTTCTCTGCTGCGATGTGATCGTCGCACGCTTTCTTTTTTAGCCCTGTTGCTGGTCAACATGTGCGTTATGTGTTGCTAACCAACATAGCTGAATAATAAGCACACCACGTTTTCCGAATCTCGATGCGCCTTGCGGAGTTATTTACGATGTCCAATACCCCGTCCAACAGACGTTACCTCCTGCCGTTGCTCATAGGCTTGTTTGCTTTTGGTGCAGGACTTGCGGCAAGAAATTGCCACTGGTTTCCACGACTCGACCGTCTGGCCCTGAGCCAAAAGCCAGGACCTAAAGAAGACGAGGGGCATGATCCTAGCGAACGCGCCGAAGGTCACGAGGGACTTGCTCACGCCGGACACGATGAGTCTAGCTCATTGCATCTTTCCGATCAGGCTCGTGGGAACATCGGCTTATCAAAAGACACTCTAAAACCAATCGAACTTGGAAATTTTTCTCGCACGCTTAATATTCCCGCCCGCGTGGTTGAGCTTCCTGGACGGACCCAGGTTCAAGTCGCTTCGCCGATGACAGGTGTTGTTGCCTCGGTGCATGCGGTACAAGGCGAGTCGGTCACACCGGGCACGTTGTTATTCAAGGTGCGTCTCACTCACGAAGACTTAGTGAAAACTCAGACGGATTTCTTGAAAACGCTGGGCGAAATCGACGTCGAGGACCGCGAAATCGCTCGCCTGACCAGTCTCGACACGAGCGGTGTGATTGCCGGCAAGAGGTTACTCGAACGGCAATACTCGAAGCAAAAACTCGAAGCGGTCTTCAATGCCAATCGCGAATCGCTCTTGCTTCACGGCTTATCTACCGAACAGATCGACTCAATCGTGCGTGATCGTCGTTTGCTTCGAGAGCTAGAAGTACGTGCGCCGGCGCTTCCCTCACATGCTCCCGTTGCTCAAATGGCAGAAACCCCCCATTTGTTTATGGTACAGAAGATCAATCTCAACCCGGGATCGATGGTCCGCGCGGGAGACCCGATGGCCGTCTTGGCTGATTTTGACGAGCTTTATGTCGAGGGACGTGCCTTCGAGCACGACGCCGAAGAAATCACGCACGCCTCAAAGATGCAGGCCGACGGCGAGTTGGGCTGGGACATTACCGCCGTGTTGGAAAACAACGGCCGGGGCATGAAGATCGTCGACGGGCTGAAGGTCGTTTATATCGACAACGAGATCCAATCGGAATCGCGGGCGCAGCGGTTCTTCGTAAAACTGCCCAACCAAATCGTTCAGGATACGCAGACGTCCGAGGGGCATCGGTTCTTGACATGGCGATTCAAGCCGGGGCAACGCATGCAACTTCGCGTCCCCATTGAGCAGTGGTCAGACCGTATCGTACTACCAGTCGAAGCGGTCGCTCGTGAGGGCGCGGAGACTTTTGTGTTCCTTGAGAACGGTGACCATTTCGATCGTCGACCGGTGCATGTCGAGTACCAAGATCAGCTCTGGGTCGTGATTGCCAATGACGGATCGTTGTTTCCAGGGGATACGGTCGCCCTAACGGGGGCCCATCAAATGCAAGTTGCACTCAAAAACAAATCCGGCGGCGGAGTCGATCCGCACGCAGGGCATAATCATTGATATTTGATGTGAGATGTTTGATTGTTGATGTATGAAATTAACTATCAAATTCCCTCTCACTCCACATCAACAATCAAACATCAACAATCAAACATCCTATGCTCAACGCCATCATTCGGTTCGCACTACATCAACGATTACTCGTTGTTGTCTTTTCTCTGTTCCTGATGGGACTTGGAGGCTGGCAAGCAATCCAGATGGATATCGATGTGTTTCCGAACCTCAATCGGCCGCGCGTCGTGGTGATGGTGGAAGCGCCGGGGATGGCGCCGGAAGAAGTCGAAGCCCTCATAACGTTTCCGCTGGAAACCGCGATCAACGGTGCCAACGGCGTCGAAGCCGTGCGTAGTTCAGCGGGTGTTGGCATCTCGGTGACTTATGTTGAGTTTGATTGGGGCACCGACATCTACAACGATCGGCAGATCGTGATGGAGCGGTTGCAGTTGGTGCAAGATCGCATGCCCGCAGGTGTTAAGCCGCAGCTAGCACCGATTTCGTCGATCATGGGCCAGATCATCATGATCGGTATGTGGAGTGAAGGTGAAAAGACTTCACCGCTGGAGGTGCGGACGCTCGCCGACTGGGTCGTTCGGCAACGACTGCTTACGATCCCTGGCGTTTCTCAGGTGTTCACGATGGGCGGTGGGCGGATGCAGTTTCAGGTGCTTGTCGACCCCGACAAGCTGCTTGAATATGGCGTCAAGCTCCACAACGTAAAACGTGCCTGTCAGGAGAGTAACGAAAATGCCACCGGCGGTTATCTCGACGAACAAGGCCCCAACGAGTTCCTCGTCCGCGCGCTGGGCCGAGTGCAATCAGTCAACGATCTGAAACAGGTCGTCGTCACGATGCGTGAAGGTCGTCCGGTACTGTTGTCGCAAGTCGCCAACGTCGTTGAGGGTCCTCAAGTCAAACGGGGCGATAGCTCTGCTTACGTGCGAGATGAGAACGGCGAATTCTCTGGCGGTCCCGCAGTGATTCTGACCGTCAACAAGCAACCGACCGCCGACACTCGCGAGGTTACCGACCAGGTGATGAAAGCGTTGGCCGAACTGGCTCCTTCGCTACCGGCAGATGTACGCATCAAGCCGGAGTTGTATTCCCAAAAGGTATTTATTGATCGTGCAATTGATAATGTCATCGAAGCACTGCGAGACGGAGGCCTTCTAGTTGTCGTCATACTATTTCTGTTTCTGATGAATGTTCGCACGACATTCATCACTTTAACGGCAATTCCATTATCTCTAGCTATCACCGCGCTAGTTTTTACTGCTTTCGGCTTCTCGATCAACACGATGACTCTGGGCGGGTTGGCAGTAGCCATTGGCGAGTTGGTTGACGATGCGATCGTTGACGTAGAAAACATCTTCCGCCGGCTGCGCGAAAATCGGCATGCCACGAATCCCAAAAATACGTTGCTAGTTGTATTTCAGGCGAGCTGTGAAATACGGAATTCGATTGTCTTCGGCACGATGATTGTCGTGTTGGTGTTTATCCCGCTGTTCGCGCTTTCTGGCATGGAAGGCCGTTTGTTCGCACCGCTGGGAGTGGCCTACATTGTTTCGATCCTGTCTTCGCTACTTGTTTCGCTCACGGTGACACCAGTGCTGTGCTACTGGCTATTGTCACGTTCGAAGCTGACCGAAGAAGAAAAGGATGGGCCGCTGCT
>JAJDEE010000488.1 GCA_029259975.1 Planctomycetota bacterium | reverse complement strand
GGTGGCGCAGTTCGTCAAAATGGCACTCGCCGGCGAGGGTGTCGCCGACGTAGCGGATGTTGTAATGGTCCACCCCGCTTTTGCCCGTCAGCAGTGCCGCTCGAAAGTCGGCCAGCGAATCACCGTTCGGAGCGGTCAGACCGATCCCAGTAATTACAATACGCTGATCATCCTGGGCACTGCATATCATGGCTAAGTCTGGGCGGGGAATCAGCGGGAAGCCGCTGGATTTATTGGTTGGAATCAGAAATGACGAATCTCTGAGGGTACCGTTTAGGGCCTATTTTGACAACCGGCTGGTAGGATTGACCAATGCCCAAGCTCCAATGACCTATGGGAGTCGCTGGAACCGCAGCATTGGTCATTGGGGCTTGCTCTCGTGAAGCCCAAGGTGCCTGCGGTAGGCCGCCCGCTGCCAGTCGCGATCGTAACGATTGGTGAGGCTGTTCCACTCAACGACGACTTCGGCTAGTGCCTCCTCGGCTGTTAGATTTGCCGAAATCGCCCATGTGATCGCCTTTTCGAGTACTTCCAGATAGTCGTCGACCCCGGGGATGCGGGGCAGCAGGTAAAAATTGCTCGACGAGAGCAGCTTCGAGACGTTGGCAGCAGATTCGTCGCTTGCCACGTTCTTTGGCAACCATCGTTTAGAATTCGCCATCTGCGATTTACGAAACCAAACGGTCGCCTCGCTGCGGGGGCTAAGTTGGGTGGCGATCTTCTCACTGACAAGCCACCGCATCAGCTTAAAAGCCGAGGCCGAATTGCGTGTTGCCTTTGTCACACTCACCGAGCGTCCAGCAAAACCAAGGAAAGTGATCGGCTTGCCCTCTTCGCCCTTCTCCCAAATATCGCGCAGCGGATTATAAACTTCGTCGGCCAATGGCAATGAAGAATAGCGGGGAGAGTTCGCAGCTCCGGCAGCGGGCCAACCAATCGCAACGTCGGCTTTTTCATTCGTCGAGGCCATCTCGTTTCCGAGCATTTCCGACAGCGCTTTGACATAGGGTGGCTCCGCGATTCGCGGCTGCATTGTTTCTGAATCAAACCAGCCCGAAGAATCACCGCGATTCTGGGCGTAGGACACGCCTCGTGCGATGAGAGCAACGGCATAGGGATACCGCAATTGTGAGCTGCCCAATGTCGATGGATTGTCAATATCATCCCACTTCTTCGGTCCAACGAAATCACGATCCACCAACATCAACGGCGGTTCGCCCAACGTCAGTGCATAGACCTGACTGCCATAGGGCAGAGTTACGTTGCGGATTAGCGGAAACATATCGTCGATTGCTACGTCAGCACTTTGCAACACCGATTTACGCACCGTGCGCAACCAATCGCGGTCGACAAGCGTGCCCAGATGGCGTGAGGGAAAGATGACGAGATCGGCGGAGAGTTCGGTGGCCGCGAGCAACTGGTCGATAGTGCCTTCTTGAATTTCGAGTTCACCGCCCGACCGCTCCGACCATTCGCCACGCAGGAGTTTGATGCCGGCAGCCAATGGCGAGTCATCGACGACGAGGATCGAGAGCTTCGACGCCGCGAGACGCGACGCCGCAGGAGCTAGCTGCGGAGATTCCTGCTGGCATCCCATTACCAGTAAAAATACACTATTTAGAAGAACAAAAAAAACTCGTGACATCAGTGCCTGCCTAAACAAGATTTATTTATGAGTTGCAGTCCGCCGGAAAATGACGATTATACAGTCTTCGCTACCATTTTTCTTCTTGAAGGATTTTGTCCGCAATGAGTATCTCGATTGGCATCGATGTCGGCACCTCGGGTACCAAAGCCCTCGCTATCAACCCGGAGGGTAAAATCTTGGCCGAGGCGTCTGCTGGCTACCCCTGCCACCATCCCAAACCGTTGTGGAGCGAGCAAGACCCCGAAGATTGGTGGCAGGCAACAATCAAAGTTGTCCGCGAGGTCGTTACCAAGGCAAAACTGAAGCCGGCGGACGTCGCGGCGATCGGTCTCTCGGGGCAGATGCACGGATCGGTGTTTCTCGACAAGAAAAACCAAGTGGTCCGCCCTGCCTTGCTCTGGAACGATCAACGGACCAAAGCCGAATGCGCAGAAATCGAAAAACGGGCCGGCGGGCGAAAGCGGCTCATCAAGATGGTCGCCAACCCGGCCCTCACCGGTTTTACGGCCCCAAAGATTCTCTGGCTGCGAAACAAAGAGCCGCGAAACTTTGCCAAAACCGTAAAAGTCTTGCTGCCCAAGGACGAAATCCGGCGGCGGCTGACCGGAGAGTTTGCGACCGAGGTGAGCGACGCCAGCGGCACGTTGCTGCTCGACGTCGTGAAACGCAAATGGTCGAAGCCGTTGCTCAAGAAACTGGATCTCGATGCCGATCTACTCCCCAAGTGCTACGAATCGGAAGCGGTGACCGGCACGCTCACCAAAAAGGTCGCCGAAAAACTCGGTCTCTCCGTCGAATGTGTTGTGGTCGGCGGCGCTGGCGACTGTGCAGCAGGAGCCGTTGGCAACGGCATTGTTAAGAAAGGCTTGCTCAATACTTCGCTCGGCACCTCGGGCGTGGTGTTCGCACATAGCGACGAGCCTCAGTTCGACCCAGAAGGCCGGTTGCACACTTTTTGTCACGCGGTACGCGGCAAGTGGCACATGATGGGTGTCACACTTACTGCCGCCGGCGCGCTTCAATGGTTTCACAATGAACTTGTTGCAGGTGGCCAAAAAGGCAAATCGGCCTATCGTCAGATCACAGCAGAAGCCGCCAAGGTGCCAGCCGGTAGCGAAGGCTTGCAGTTTTTGCCTTACCTGGCCGGCGAACGTACGCCGCACCTCGATCCCAACGCGCGCGGGGCACTGATCGGCATCACACTCAAGCATACACGCGGACACGTCACGCGGGCAATCATGGAAGGCGTCACGATGGCGCTGCGCGACAGCTACACCATTATGCAAGACTTGGGCGTCCCCGTGCGGCAAATTCGCGCGTCGGGCGGCGGTGCCAAAAACCCCTTCTGGCGACAAATGCAAGCCGACGTCTTCGGCAAGCCGGTCACCGCCATGGTCGCCGACGAAGGAGCCGCCTACGGCGTCGCCCTACTCGCCGCCGTCGGCGCCGGCGAATTCAAAAACATCGAGGAAGCCTGCAAAGCAACCATCAAAACGGCTGACCAAGTCAAACCTGACGCCAAGGCACGCAGGGTTTACAATCGTACGTTCCCCGTGTTTCAGGATTTGTACGCTGCGCTGCGAGATGAATTCCCGAAGCTGGAAGGGTAGCTATTCAGCAGGCTACCTTAACTTCGGTCCAGCCTCAGAACTTACGGCTCTACCGCCACCATCCCAAACTGCCGAAAATGCTCGTCAAACGCCACGGCTTTGGTGACGCCTAGCCGCTCCATCACAACTCGGCTGGTGCAATCAGTGAAACTCCAGCCTTTGTCTCGGAAAGTGGAAAATACTTTCCAGGCCTGCCAGAAGTCAGCGGGTTGAACATATTCGATTTCACATGCCGTGCCCGATATTAAATCTTCGCCCATCGCGAAAGCAATTTCCGCGTGCCCCCGCACCTTCAACAAAGTGAAAAGTTCATCAAGCACATAATCTGTCGTTAATAGGCGATCGGAAACTTGCTGAAACCATACAGATGCACGCTCATGGTCTGGGTCACTGGTGATGTACCACGCATACCAAGCACCGGTGTCAACAAAGATCATTGTTGTTGGCCATAGAGAATAGAATCATGGTCACGACCAGTTAGGCCATCGGTCGTGGCAGTTTGGGGAGCCGCATTCAGCTTGTCTTGCATAGCGTCCAATGCTTGCTGTTGCTTTAGGAGTGTTTCATCAGGCACTGGTTGCGCATCGCTAGCGATCACGCCGTGAACGGGCGAATTTTCAGGGAGATCGAGCGGCTGAATAAGCCGCAAAATCCCGTTTTCGTAGATTGCTTGAAATGCTTGACTCATACCAAGTATTTTAGTCGCATGTGACGGATCAAGTCCAGCGAAAAACGCCGAATTCCGAAGTGTACTCTACACGTCAATGACTAGGTGCCAAAGCAGACCTTTTTCCTGAGCATTCTCAA
>JAJDEE010000487.1 GCA_029259975.1 Planctomycetota bacterium | reverse complement strand
GTTCACGGCACTCTACAATCGGCCTGACAACAAGGGGCTGATCTTTGCCGCCGCGTATATTGCTGTTGTGTTGATCGTGCAAGTAGTGCGCAAGCCAAACCATGATGCGCAAGCATGACAAGCCCCCTGACGACCATGCCACAGCCTTCTTTTTGCCGATTGCCTGCCTATCAGCTGTTCCAAGAGCAACTGACTACGATCGATACAAGCAAGGCCAATACGGACAAGGGTTTGTTTCGCGCAGCATTCGCGATCGCCTTGCACGAGCGTCCCGAAGCCAGCTTGGCAGAAGTCGAAACGATCGTTGAGAATCTGGCCGATACGGTTGCTAGCCGTGTACGATCTCGGACCACGGAAGCGCTATTGGCCCATTTGCACGATGTGCTGTTCGACGTCTTCGGGCTTAGCGGCAATGTCGACGATTATTACAATCCCACAAACAGCTACCTGCCCGACGTGCTGCGGTCAAGGCAAGGCTTGCCGATCACGCTGGTGCTGATCTACAAGCGTGTGGCCGAGCTGCTGGGACTGAAAGTGTATGGCGTGAATGCCCCTGGGCATTTCTTAGCCGAGGTCGAAGCAGAAGAATCGATTTACATCGATCCATTTTTCAGCGGCGAGCTGTTGAACAAGAATGAGATTGTCAAGCGGATTGGCCAAGCTACGGGGCTGAGGGTGGAGCCTACTCCGAATTTGCTCGTGCGCGCAACCCACCGACAGTGGCTAGACCGCATGCTCAACAATCTCCAAGCCGCTTTTGCAGCTTTAGGACAAGATCGCGATGTCTGTGCGATGCAGGAATTGCAGGGCTTGCTGGCTGCAAAGTAGTACGCCTCTCTGAATCGTGAGGATTACACGACTCGGAGAGGCGTGTACCTCTACTCCACCCTACCATTGCGGAAAAATTATCAACAGTCGCCGAATTTGTGCGAGTCAGTTAGAATGGGTAGGTCTTCCCACATTCCCCATTTGGCTGATTGACTTGAATTCCTACTTCCGACTCAGCCTCGCTTTATTGATAGGGCAGTTCGCAACGCAAGCTTGGGCTGATGTAGCGGTGCTTGCGAATCGAACTGTTTCGTCGATAACCGTTGAGGTCGTGCGCTCTGGCGAGTCGCCACAGAATCTCACGATTCCTTCAGGCGATTCACAGCCTGTTTTTTTTCAACGTTCGTTGCAAGTGCGCTTCGGAAAAGAGCTACAACGACAGCAGTTTCCGCTTCAGGCGGGTAACGCCTTTTTTTTTACTCGTGGCGTGGATGGCAAATCTCTACGGTTAGAGCAGATTGGGCTAGGCGAGCAACCTGTGCCAAAGGTGCGACCAACCATCGCACCAAAGCTTTCAAGGAATGCGCAGGACTCTGTTACAATCAGTGTCAAAGTGTTGGTCGATGATAATGAGCCTGTCCATCGCAAGATCTGGGAGCCTAAGATACGCCAGCGAGTCGCAGCCGCCTCGAAGGTACTTGAACGGCACTGCGGCATTCGCTTAAACGTGGTCGAGGTGTCGACTTGGGATTCTGACAACAAGCAACGTAATTTCATACAAACACTTCGCGAGTTCGAGCGAGAGGTCAAAACGCACCCCGCCCAACTGGCAATCGGCTTTAGCAGCCAGTATCAAGTTTCGCGTGGCAGATCACATTTAGGCGTAACGCGTTGGCCCATGCATACCCATATTCTGCTACGAGAACGCTCGCGCAACTTACTTGAATCTGAGAAGATTGAGTTGCTGGTCCACGAACTGGGGCACTATTTGGGCGCTACGCACAGCCCAGAGCCACAAAGCGTAATGCGTCCTGTTCTTACCCGCGGACAACAACGGAAGGTAGGTTCACGGATACAATTCGATCCGGTGAATGCCTTAATCATCGCGATGGTCGGCGAAGATATGCGTCTGCATGGTGTCCGTGATATTCGTAAACTCTCTAAACCAACAGTAGCCCGACTGAGGCAAATTTATGGCGTTCTGAAGCTAGCTCTGCCTAACGACCCGGCAGCACGGCAGTATCTAAGGATTTTGAATTGGAAGTCTACTCCAAAAGCAATAGCGAAAGCCTCTCCACAGCGTTCATCCCCACTAACGCAAGAGACTCGTAAGATCCTGGGGCACTTACTGGTGGTGGCTCAGCAGCATCAAGCAGGTGTCGCGGTAGAACCCTCGCAGGAAGGAGGGTCGGAACTAACGGGAGATGAGCTAACAAATCTCTACGTCCGTCAAGCGGCCCAGGAGGCTTCTCGATTACGCTCTACTAACGCGAGACGGGCTATGTTATTGGCGCTGGGGATTTTCATGGACGATACGTCCACCCTCCGAGCCACTCCTGGGATCGGCAATTTCATTCGCAGTGTTGAGTCGGAGGAGCAGCGCGAGATGCGTCTGGAAAGCATCGGCAAGCCTACGATGCGAGAGCGATCTGATCTGACAAAGCACTTTTTTGTGTCGGCGCATCTTGTGGTTGTGGGCGGCAAACAGGCAACTCTCGGTGCCGGTTTGGCAAAGGAAATTGCAGATTCACAAGGAGGAACCGGTTTTAGTTTTGTCGACATGGCCGCCAATCGCGCGGGAATCGTCTTTGCCGAGCGAGTGTTGGCCGGTGATCTTCCACTGTCTGATTTGTCGCATCGATTTCACGTCGACGACTATTTACCAACGCTACGCGGATTAGAGGAAGGGCTGATGACCGCCGACCTGACTAAAAACTATGGTGGTAAGGGGCAGCCAACCCTCGACGAAATGCTCGCCCAGATCGAAGAGCGTGTGCAAAACTTGCCCGCCTACGACAACGGAGACGAGTAATCGGCATTGGCCCTGAATTCAGGCACAGAACGAATCCAGCTACGACGACACAACAGGCACAATGTGGAATGTCCATTATGTCCGTGGCGTTGCCATGGTTAGTTTTTAAGTAACCGTTCACGGAAAAATGAAAACTCACGCAAAGAC
>JAJDEE010000486.1 GCA_029259975.1 Planctomycetota bacterium | reverse complement strand
CCCGAGGCGGGACGCGAAGTACTCGAACGGGCAGGCTTGGCGATTGTCGAATCGGACCTGATCGGCGTCGAGTTGCCCGACTCTCCCCAACCGCTGCTGCAAGTTTGCACAGCGCTGTTGCAAGCCGAGATCAACATCTCGCAGGTCTATCCGCTGCTGTCGCGTCCTCATGGCAACCCCGCCGTTGCACTGATGGTCGATAACATTGAAATGGCCCTCGATACACTGGCGAACAAAGGTTTCTCTCCTATTAACGAAGATGATCTCAAAAATTACGAATAGCTATCTACGATCGAACATCTAACATCACAAATCTGAGATCATAAATTCCTCATGCCCATCCCCGTTACCTGTTCTAGTTGTCTCACGCGTTTCAATGTTGGCGATCAACACGCAGGCAAGACGGGGCCATGTCCGAAATGTAAGAAGCCGATCCAGATTCCCGAGCTTGGCGAAGAAATCGTCATTCATGCGCCCGAGTCGGAGCCTGGTGCCAAAAATGCCGCTGGCAAGAACATCCTCAAGCCGATCAAACGCAAGGAAGCCAAGTTCAGTCTGAACATCACTGTCGCCACGGTCGGGCTGGTGTTGCTGAGCATCGCGATCGCTTGGTTGCTCGGCAATAGCGACCTGGGCGACAATCAATTCTGGGCGCTGGCAGGCGGAGCTATTTTGCTTGGCCCGCTGCTCGCCTACGCCGGCTACACGTTTCTGCGCGACGACGAACTCGGCATCTACGAAGGCAGCAGCGTGATCATCCGTTCGATCAGCTGTGGCTTGGTCTACGCTTTGCTTTGGGGTGTCTATATTTATCTTGGATCTAATGTATTCGGTGACGAATCGTTTGCCGACGGTTTGGAAATGGTTCAGATCGCAGGCCTGTGCGTGCCGCTGCTTGGCATCGGGGCCTTTGCGGCCTTGGTCAGTTTCGATTTCGATTTTATTACAGGTTTTTTTCATTTCACGCTTTATTTTGGTGTGACGATCTTGCTTCGTTTTGTGATGGGTTTGCCATTTCTTCCTGGGATGGGTTGATGAAAGTAGGATAGGCTTCCAGCCTGTCAGTTTTGTTTAGGCGGACAGGCTAGAAGCCTGTCCTACGGGTTTCACTTTATGCTCTTGCTCCCTGAAATCGCGGCGCTTCGCAGCAACTTTGGCTCGATACGCATTCCGCCGGAAATTGATGTGCCGATCACGCCGCGCGTGCGGCGATTGATCGATACTCCACAGTTTCGTCGGCTTGCCAACATCAGCCAGCTCGGTTTGGTCGGCCTGGTTTATCCGGCTGCTAATCACACGCGGTTCGAGCACTCGCTGGGCGTGTATCGCATGGCCTTGCTGTTTCTCGATCGCATGGCCGGCGATTCGCGTTTTGCTGCCGCCGTTGCTGCTCACGATGCCGAGCGTTTTTTGGTTGCTGCGTTGCTGCATGATATTGGTCATTGGCCTTTTTGTCATCCGATCGAGGATGTTTCGCTCGCGCATGTACCCAAGCACGAACAGTTCGCTCAGCGGTTTTTGCACGAGCCAGAAATTGCCGATGCGCTGCGTGAGGATTGGGATATTGACTCGGATAAAATTTTTCGATTGCTTAACGGCAAGCCGAGCTGTCCGACCGATAAAATTTTGCAAAGCCTCCTTTCGGGGCCGATCGATGTCGACAAAATGGATTACCTGATGCGTGATAGCTTGCACGCCGGCGTGCCCTACGGTCGCAACTTCGATCAAGCTCGCCTCATTCAAAGCCTCTGCCTCAACGCCGCCGGCGACGGGCTGGCCATCACCGACAAAGGAAAAACCGCTGCCGAGATGATGGTGTTTGCTCGTTACGTCATGTTTAGCGAAGTCTACTGGCACCACACCGTCCGCTCGGCAACGGCCATGTTGCAAAGAGCTTTTGTCATGCTCGGCGATTCTCTCGATCATGAGTCGTTGTTCGCACTGTCCGAACGACCGCTGATCGAAAAAATGCTTGCCGCCGCAGGGCAGGGGCCTGCGAGCGAACTGCTCGACGGCCTCTTTGGCGCCAAGCGCCGTCTCTACAAACGGGTTGCCCAGTACAGTCTGTACCAAGAGCCGCAGCTTTACGAGTTGCTAGCCCGCCGCCCGTTTCCTTGGCTGGTGCGCTGTGCCGAAAATTTTGCCGAGATCGCCAGCAAAGCACTGGGTTTGGCTATCGCCCCACACGAAATTCTGTTTGACGCCCCCCCGGTAAAACTCGAAGTCCAATTTCAAATCGACGTCTACTTTGCCAAAGAAGACCGTTACCGTCCGTTGGGCGATATTTCTCCGGTGGTGAAAACCTTGGCCAAGCAACAGTTTGATGATTATGTTAAGCGAGTACGTGTTTTGGCTCATCCACGCATCTCGAAGGAGTTATTGGCTCACGTCAATCTTGCCGAGCTGGTTCGCAAAGCTGCAAGCAGGACTCCCGACGAAGGAAATTAACCGCCGCTGGACGCCGACAAATGCAGATATCTACTCCACAAAAAAACATCTGCGCCTATCGCGAGTTTTCTTTTTTTAGGTGTTTTGCACTTTTGCGACAGGTGCGAAAAAGCGTTTTTGTTCGCAAAAGTCGCCATGATTTTTGCGGCAACAGTTGGACGGGTACTACAAAAACAGGTATTTGCGTACAAGCCACGTTGAAATAACTCGGGACTTTTGCGCCGTTGGTCCTCGCAAGTGTCGCAAAACCTAGCGCTAGCGTGCAGCAAACACTACGCATACAGCGTAAAGTTTTGAACCCGGGGGTCGCAAAACTTCGCCTGGGATGCTTAGAGCTGACGGCTGCTAGAACCCGCTCGGCATTCTGTTGTACCTGATCGCGTGGCCGATTTCAGTAACGATTTTTGGCCGGAGCTGAACCATGGCAACCAAAACGGAAATCTCGGGCCACAAGGAATCAATCAACCTGACAAATAGGGTTCCGTGAACTCAGGCTGTCGAATCCCGCAAATAAGCGAGTCTTGATCGGGCGAATCGAGCTGACAAAAAGACTTTTACTCTATACGGCAGTAAGATTCAGTTACCTGCTCAGGTGGGTCACACCTCAGCAGCTAACGTCCGGGTTGTTTTTTTCATCTGAACTTGCAGATGATGATGTATTACCAAGGCGAGTGAACGCGACTAAGGAGTTAGTCGCAAGCATTAAGCCAGTCCCGATGGTCACCAGGATTGAACCTCCAAGAATCAAATGGCCAACAAACGCAATGGCTAAAACAGTTGTAACTGCGGTGCCAACGCGTCCGCGACACCATTGAGCGTATAAATCGACTTGACCAGCCATTGCGAGATTCCGGGTGTAGGAGTGAGTGGGATACGAGTTCTCTTCTAAATGTTAGTCGAAGCCAGACCATAAATCACACGAAGTATGAGGGAAAATATCACAATTCTAAGTTGCTGAGGTGGAAAACTCCTCAGCAGCAATGGGCTCTAAAAAATCCTGCTCAGTTGTTTTTCACACTTCCGAATGGCCCGAGATTTACTTTTTCTTGCTGATAAACTGGAGTAACTGCGGGGCTTCTGCCGAAGAAGTATTTTAGACAGAACAGGTGTTCTTGTCTGGCCGCAATGGACGCGTGTCACCCGACCTACCCACTGCGTTTCGAGCGAATGAGCAGCGCTCGTAACGGCCCCCAGATGGATCAGCCAGTTCCCGCCCTACGACTGACTGAGAAAATGTGGTAACCATGACGTCCAACAGCCCGCACTACTTGCTTTTTAGCGAAGCAAACCGCGATCGGTGTTCCCTCCCCACCTGGCGCTTTGTGCTGCAGAACGTAGAGAGTCAGCTTCGCTTCGCCGCGACCGACTCGGAGCCTTGCGATTGCGGCGAGCGGCTGGAGCTACTGGCGGTCGTCCGAGGTCTCGAAGCCTTGGACGGCCCCGCCCGCGTGACACTCGTCACGAAGAGTCGCTATGTGAGCCGCGGCATCAAGAAAGGTCTGGCCGAGTGGCGGGCCAACGGTTGGAAGTGGGAACGGTTTGGCCGGATTGTGCCGGTTCGCGACCACGATCTTTGGCAGCGTGTTGACCGCGCTTTTCAGTTTCACGAGGTGACTTGCCAAGCTTGGCAATTCGAGACGGTGGAAGTCGAGTCAGTCAATAGGAATGAAACAAGCGTACAAGAAGAGATCCCCGTCGTCACGCGTCGTACGCGTCGGCATCGGGTCGACCCGCCGCATGTCGAACGTCTGCCGCGAGTGGTTCACCCGGTCCAGCGGCTGAAACGACGGGCGAAGACGCATGCGGCGCAATTGACCGAGGCGTTACGCAACGTGGCCCGCCCGATGCGGGAAGTTGTAGGGGCCGCGACGTAAGAGGGGCGAGGAATTAGGAGCGAGGAGCGAGCAAAAAAAGAGTTTTTGCGGCGTTTTTTCCTCGATCCTCGATCCTCGTTCCTAAATCCTCGCTTTTGGAAGCATTCCCAAAGCATTTCAAGTACAACAGAGCTACAGAAGGAACTGCACGTGCGATCCCAGGTCGATGTCCAACAAATTGCCCCCGTCATTCATGGCTACCACGAAAATCCGTTTGAGGTTTTGGGCCCGCACGAGATCGAGGAAAACGGCCGCCGCGCTTTAGCCGTTCGCGCCTACTTGCCAGAATCGTCGCAAGTTTGGCTCGTTGACGAAGAGCATGGCGTGTCGCAGCCGATGCGTCGGATTCATCCGGCAGGACTTTTTGAAGCGATTTGCAGCCCTGAGATCAAAGACAAAAGTACCGGCCCGTCCTACAAGTTTCGGTCCGTCAACCAAGCCGGCGAACAAACCACCATGCACGACCACTACGCTTATCCGCCCTTGCTTACTGATTACGATTTGCACCTGTTGGCCGAAGGGCACCATTGGGATAGCTATGAACGGCTCGGCGCGCATCGCCGTGAGATAAATGGCGTGGTTGGTACAAATTTTGCCGTGTGGGCGCCAAACGCTGAAGCAGTCAGCATCATCGGCGAATTCAATGACTGGGACCGCCGCACGCACGCGATGCGCAAGCACATTCCCAGCGGTATCTGGGAGTTGTTCATTCCTGAGTTGCCGGTGGGCACGCTTTACAAATTTTCGGTGAAAAGCCGCGGTGGCAATGTCGTCGAGAAATGTGATCCGTATGCTTTTGCTGCCGAGCTGCCGCCGCGTACCGCCAACATCGTCGCGGACCTCGACGCCCACCAGTGGGCCGACGAAGACTGGATGGCCAACCGTGGCGAACGAAGCAACGCGCTCGACGCTCCGATGTCGATCTACGAAGTCCACTTGGGTAGCTGGCGAAAAAATCACAACGGCGACGGCCTGTGGAAAAACTACCGCGACCTTGCACACGAGTTGGTCGAATACTGCCAGCAGTTGGGCTACACGCATCTCGAGCTGATGCCTGTGAGCGAGCATCCTTTCACCGGCAGTTGGGGCTACCAGACGGTTGGCTATTTTGCGGCGACGAGCCGTTATGGCTCGCCGGAAGATTTTCAGTATTTCGTCGACCACTGTCACCAAAACAACATTGGCGTGATCATCGATTGGGTTCCTGCCCACTTCCCCAAAGACAGCCACGGCCTCGACAATTTCGATGGCACCGCCCTCTACGAACATGCCGACCCGCGCCAGGGCGAGCATCCCGACTGGGGCACGAAAGTTTTTAATTACAGCCGCAACGAAGTTCGCAACTTTCTCACCTCGAACGCGCTCTTTTGGCTCGACAAGTATCACATCGACGGGTTACGCGTCGATGCGGTCGCCTCGATGCTTTACCTCGACTACAGCCGCGAAGAGGGCGAGTGGGTGCCCAACGAATACGGCGGTCGGGAGAATCTCGACGCGATCTCGTTTCTGAAAGAATTCAACGAGCAGTGCCACTTGCAACACCCAGGCACGCTGACTATCGCAGAAGAATCGACCGCCTTTGGCGGCGTTTCGCAGCCGACGTATTTGGGTGGACTCGGGTTTAGCCTGAAGTGGAATATGGGCTGGATGAACGACACGCTGAGTTACATGCGTCACGAGCCGATTCATCGCGGCTACCACCACGACGAGCTGACTTTTTCGTTGATTTACGCGTTCACCGAAAATTTTGCATTGCCGTTCTCGCACGACGAAGTCGTCCACGGCAAAGGCTCGATGCTCGACCAGATGCCGGGCGACGAGTGGCAGCGGTTTGCGAACCTGCGGCTGCTGTACGGTTACCAGTGGACGCACCCAGGCAAGAAGCTGCAGTTTATGGGGGGCGAAATCGCACAGTGGAACGAATGGGACTGCGACTCTGAGTTGCAATGGGATTTGTTGCAGTGGGCACCGCACCAAGGGATGCAAAAAATGGTCACCGACCTCAACGCGGTCTACCGTCGCGAGCCGGCGCTGCATCAGGTCGATTTCGAACATCAAGGCTTCGAGTGGATCGACAGCCACAACCACAACGACAGTGTGCTGGTCTATCTCCGCCGGGCGAAAGACCCCAACGATTTCGTAGTGGTCATCTGCAACTTCACGCCCGTGGTCCGCGAGAATTACCGCCTAGGTTTGCCCGTTGGCGGCTGGTACGACGAGATTTTCAACACCGATTCGACCTACTACGGCGGCAGCAATGTGGGCAACTACCTTGGCATCCAAGCCCAGGAGCAAGAAAGCCATAGCCGACCGTTTTCTGCGGAGTTCACCGTGCCACCATTGTCGGTAGTGGTCCTCAAACCTCGACGGTAAGGTCAAGGCTCGCGTGACCGGCAAGTCTTAACGTTATGCCAAGGTAAAGTTTCCCAGTTGTCTGAAAACAACTGCTGACTGTAGGAATTCCCTGTCGATAGGGCTAGCAGTGGAATTTTTAACGGACTAGTACTTGGGAGACATACGGACATGTCTATTAAGATCTGGACGGCGCTGTGCGCTGCCCTTTTAGTTGCGATCACAACTGGCCCTTTGTTTGGCCAAGAAGTTCTGAATTCGTCTTTTTATGAGGCATTGCAGGCAGACTTGAGTTCTGCTGAGGCTGTCCTGCAAGAGGACGAGCCAGTGAGCCTCGTCGGATGTTGCAGCGACGCGTGCTCTTGTGGCAATGGCGTGAGCTGCGGTGCCGGGGTAGGAAAAAAGAAGGCTGCGAATCCTTGTGCAACCTCGCACAAGACGCTGTTCTATGCGAACGACTTTAGCTACTTGAACAAGCCAAACTACTGTGGCTCTTGCCTGGGCGATGCCCTAAAGCAGATACCGATGGGGCAGTGCGGCGAGTGGGGAACACTCGACGTCGGTGGACAGCTACGGCTTCGTTATCACAACGAAGTCGGTATGGGGCGCGAAAATGCAGGAACAACACCACGCTTTCAAGATACGAACAACGACTTCTTACTGACCAGGTTGCGGCTGTATTCCAATTGGAAAATCAACGACCGAATTCGCGTTTTTGCCGAAGGCATTTATGCCGATGCAGGCGACGATGGCGGCGACTACTTTCGCCGGGGCATTGACGAAAACCGTGGAGACTTTCTGAATCTGTTTGTTGATCTGAAATTGACCGATAGCATTACCGCTCGTGTTGGTCGTCAAGAATTACTGTTTGGAGCCCAACGGTTAGTTTCGCCGCTCGACTGGGCCAATACACGTCGTACTTTTGACGGTGCGAAAATAATATATAAAGAAGGCGATTTGGCCATCGATACGTTTTTCACGTACTTCGTACCAGTCGATGTCGATGACTTTGACGAATCGGGTGACAACCAGGCATTCTATGGTACCTATGCCACGTATGGCGGCTTCGAGAATTTTGGCCTCGACGCTTACTATCTTGGTTACGACAACCAAAACCCTGGAGCCGATTTCTCGCTGCACACTCTCGGGATGCGGCTCAATGGTTCGACGGGGGATTGGCTCTGGGAGCTTGAAGGTGGTCCGCAGTTCGGTCGACAAAGTGGCCTAGGACTTGATCACACCGCTGGTTTTGCCACGGCTGGACTTGGCCGGAAGGTGAAAAAGCTCCCTGGAAATGCTACCGTTTGGTTCTACTACGACTACGCTTCGGGGAATGCTCCTGGCGGAGATTTTAATGGCTTCAATCAGCTCTTTCCGCTGGCCCACAAGTATTTAGGCTTTATCGACGCGGTGCAGCGGTCGAACATCGAGGCACCAAATGTTTTGCTAACCATGAAGCCAGCAGCGAAGTGGAATGTTTTGATGTGGTATTGGCACTTTATGTCCGACACGGCGGCTGCTGTGCCTAGCATCGGCAACACAGCCGCTCAGAACGCCAGCAAAGATTTGGGCGACGAGCTAGACATCATTGTAAAACGCACGATCGGCCCGCGTTCCAACGCACTGATTGGCTGGTCGCACTTCTGGCGTGGCGACAAAATTATCGGCACCAGCGATGCCGACTTTGTGTATGGCCAGTACACGCTGAATTTTTAGGCGGCAATGGCCAACTAAGGAGCACCCGGTAAATATCTCCCGGCTGCTCCTTACTGTGCTTCCTCGGTAAAGAACTTTTCCAGTTGGTCGCGGTCCAGCCCAGCTTGCGTTAGTAGCTGGTTAATAATTTGGGATTTCGCGTTTCCAAATCGGGCAGAGTTCATCGTTTGTGTACCGTGCCAGCTATTGGCTTCGGCGAGAAATTGCTTACGCAGTTCGTCTTGCGGCTGTTCGCGACGGTCGAGCTGGATAATGTAGGCGTTGGTGTGGTCATGGTTGAGCAACGCGACTTTTTGCTCAGGCTCTAGATCGAAGGCGGTCTTCATAAAGTCGGTGTCGATGGCCTCCAACGGGGGCGCATCGCCCAGTTGAACATTTGATTGAGTCGTGCCGAAAGCTAACCAACTAAACATGTCAGTTGTGATGGTTTGGTAGCCCGCATCACGCGCAACAGTCGTGACCGTGGCACCACTCTCGGTGGCCTGTTTGGCTAACTCTTCGGCCTTGGCGAGAGCCAGCTTGCCAGCCTCTTGCTTTTTCCAGGCAGTCAGTACCGCTTCGCGTACTTCGTCGAATTCTGGGACGCGGCTGGCAACGTCTTCGGTCTTGCAGGCAATGTACCAACTGCTGTCACGGCCAAGAATGCTTTCGTATTGCGTGGGGACAAAATCTTTTGCCAACAGAGGCTCGAAAAGTTCTAGATCGTTGAACACGCGACTGACAACACGGTTTCGACCACTCTGCGCATCGACCGCCTTGCCGATATTTGTGTCAAAGACATCTTGGTCGGAGAGTAGAATCGTTGACTCGACGACTAGGTTCGACTTACGAGCTTGCTCAGCATAGTCGGTGAGAGAAGCAGGAGGAGCGGGGATCTCGCGATCCTCGGTACGTGCCGAAACGACTTCGAAGCCATAAGGGTTGTAGGTCGATTGTAGGCCAGCATAAACGCTGCGAATTTCTTTTTGCATCTCGACGGCAGCCTTGCTCTTGGCAATTTCCCGGCGGATTTGATCTTGAACCTCTTCGAGTGGTACATATTTTACCGGTGAATCATTCTCGGTTTCAGATGAGGTGTCTGCGTCTGGCGAATCTTCGGCCTCACTGTCTGCGTCATTGTCGGCCGCTGCATCGGCTGCGGTATCGCTATCGTCTTCCGCCCCTTCGGTATCCGTTTCGGCATCCTCTTGAAAAGCAGCAAGTCGGAATGGGCTTGTTCGCGGCAACTGGCCTGATTCGTCCTCGGCAGGTGCCTTGCCGCCAGCTGGTGCTTTGCTGTCTTCCGACGAAGGGGTTTCGGTTGCGTCGCTTTCGAAGGAATCGTCGGCAGAACTTGCTTCGTCTTTTTCGGGGCTATCTTTTTCGTCGTCAAAAAGTCCTTCGGCAGATACCGAAGTCGACGTGTTGACGAACTGAGTGTCTTTGTTTCGCTCGTAGTAATCGGCGATCTCTGTATCGGTAACCTCTTCGCTCAGCCTCGTCGCCCAATCATCGACATTGCCAACCAAGTAATGTAGCTTCACGCGTCGCGGTTCGCGAAACCCTGGCTCGGGCGACGGAAGTCGCCTGTTCAGGACGACATGTTGCGTACCATCGATACGATCCTTGTGCAATTTGTAGAATTCTTGGAGTTCGGCATCGCTCGGCTCTGGAACTTCGGAGAGAAATTTTTCAGCCGGCAAGATGGCTGCCTCGACGGCGATGCGCTCGTTGATTCGTTTCCAATCTTGCCAGCGTTCTTCTGGCATGACGCCGCCCATAGCCATCGAGTAGCTATTGATGTAGAAGTTGCCCATTAGCAGCTCGCGAAGGCCAGCGAAGAGTGCTTTGTCGCTGAGGCCTACGCGGCCCAGGAGCTTGCCGATCTCTGCGTCGCCCATTCGTCGCAGACCCCATTCGACGAGATAGTGGTTGACCACTTCGTCGCTGACCGAGATACCCGATTTTTTGGCCATATCGGCCAGCATTCGGGTGTTTAAGCAACCGATCTGGACTAAGCGAGGGTTGTAGTCCTGCAACCGAAAGTCGGGCAACGTGGGTGGCTGAGGCGTGCCGCCCTCTTGTTCGACCAATGTGGCTGCCTGCATGATGAGGCCATTCAGGAATTCGCTGATATTCAGTCGACGTTTGTACAGCGAGTTGAGCTGCTGTAGATTGAGCGAACCGCCATCCCAGGTTGTCACCATGGTATTCGCGCTGCGTCGACCGCCGCTAGACGACTGCAACCAAGTCATCAGCGGATCGGCCACCACAAAAATAAACATGGCCAATACGCCCGCAACCACGAGAAAAGCCTTCTGATACTTGCGAAATAGGTAAAATGGGCTGGCCATTGAAGCTTCCTGAGGGAGTTTTGCCGACACCAGGCCACTTGACAGCCTAGCCGGTCGGGCATTAATGATTGACGAAGTAGTTAATAGTGAAACAGACCAAAGTTGGCACGCGATTCTATTCCAAATTGACGTAAATGCAATGCCAATCGGGAGTATGGGCGGATTTGTAAAGTGAGCAGGTAAGTCGGTTTTGGCTTAAATTGCACCTGGGTGACTAACTCGCCTGAAAGCTTCCGATTACTCCGGTCAGGGGGGCAGGCGAGACTTTGCTCACGCGGCTTCCCAACTTACTGCGATATAAAGTTCACACCCAATACTGATTAACACAACTGAAATAGCGGCGCCAACACGGCGGAGAATTCATGGCAAAGAAGAAATCAGCAGCCCCCAAGGCGAATGGACAGTCATTGGTGATCGTCGAATCGCCTGCTAAGGCAAAGACGATTGCCAAGTACCTAGGCAAGGGCTTCCGCGTGGAGGCGAGCATCGGGCATGTCCGCGATCTACCGCAAGGGGCCAAGCAGATCCCCGCCAAGTACAAAGGCGAAAAGTGGTCGAACCTGGGCGTCAACGTCAACGATAATTTTAAGCCGATCTACGTTGTCCCGCCCGGCAAGACCAAGCACGTCAAAATGCTGAAGGACGAAGTCGCCAAAGCCGACGCGCTTTATCTCGCGACCGATGAAGACCGCGAAGGAGAAGCGATCAGCTGGCACTTGTTGGAACTGCTCAAGCCGAAGGTTCCGGTGTATCGGCTGGTATTCCACGAAATCACCAAAGACGCCATCCAAGCCGCGATGGCGAACCCACGCGACGTCGACGAGGGCCTCGTCCGCGCGCAAGAAACCCGTCGCATTCTCGACCGCCTGTTCGGCTACGAAGTCTCGCCGTTGCTCTGGCGCAAAGTTCGCCCCAGGCTTTCTGCCGGACGCGTACAAAGTGTCGCTGTGCGGTTGATTGTGCAGCGCGAGCGCGACCGAATGGCGTTTGTTACCGGTAGCTGGTGGGATCTCATCGGTACCTTCGCCAAGACGAGCGGCCAAAAGCTTGAAGCCCCGCTGATGTCGGTCGAAGGCCGCAAGATCCCTAGCGGCAAAGATTTCGATTCGACCAACGGCAAACTGAAAAATGCAGAGCTAATGCACCTCGACGAGGCCGCCGCTCGCGACCTAGCCGCCCGCGTCCAAAGCGGCGAATTCCGTGTCGCCAGCATCGAAGACAAACCGTACACCACCAAGCCCTACCCGCCGTTTACGACCAGTACGCTCCAGCAAGAATGCAACCGCAAGCTCGGTTTCACCGCCCGGCGGACGATGCAGGTGGCCCAAAGCCTGTACGAAAACGGTCATATCACTTACATGCGTACCGACTCGACCAACTTGGCAAAAGTTGCCGTCGAAGACGCTCGCAAGCTAGTCGACGAAAACTACGGCCCCGACTACCTCCCCGCCGAGCCACGAACGTACAAGTCGAAAGTCAAAAACGCGCAAGAAGCCCATGAGGCGATCCGTCCGGCAGGCCATCCGTTCGAGCTGCCCACGGTGATGAAGACGAAGCTCAATAACGACGAATTCCGTCTGTTCGACCTGATTTGGAAACGCACGATTGCCAGCCAAATGGCCGACTCAAAGGGCCGCCGCATCATCGTCACGATCGAGGGCGAAGGTTGCGTCTTCCAAATCAGCGGCAAGACGATCGATTTTCCGGGCTACCTGCGAGCGTACGTCGAAGGCTCCGATGACCCCAACGCCGAGCTGGCCGATCAAGAAAAATCGCTGCCGCAATTGGAAATTGGCGAAGTGCTAAGCTGCACCCAGCTCGACGCGAAAGAGCATAGCACCCAACCGCCAGGACGCTTTAGTGAAGCGGCGCTCACCAAGGGACTCGAAGAACGCGGCATCGGTCGCCCGAGTACTTACGCGTCGATTATCGATACGATTTTGTTTCGGAACTATGTCTTCAAAAAAGGCGGGGCGCTGGTCCCCACCTGGATCGCCTTTTCGGTCGTCACGCTGCTCGAAGAAAACCTTGGCAGCTTGGTCGACTACGCGTTTACTGCCCAGATGGAAGACGACCTCGACTCGATCAGTCGCGGTGAACTGGGGAATATCGAGTACCTAGATAACTTTTATTTTGGCAACGGGGCGCCAGGTCTGAAAAAGCTGCTCGAAAACAAGATCGACGAAATCGACCCTGCCAAAATCAGTCGCATCTTCATCGGCAAGCCCGACGATGGCGAAGACGTGTTTGTACGCGTCGGTCGCTACTCACCCTACGTCGAACAGGGTGATCGCACTGCGTCGCTCAAAGACGAAACACCGCCCGACGAGGTGACGCTAGAGGCCGCCCTCAAGCTACTTGAACAAGCAGCCCTGGCCGACGAGCCGCTCGGCATTTGCCCCGACACCAAAAAGCCGGTCTACCTCAAGACGGGCCGCTTCGGCCCCTACATCCAACGCGGCAACACCGACGACGAAGAAAAGCCACAGAATGCCGGCTTGCTCAAAGACATGGTCCCCGAGAATGTCGACTTCGAGACAGCGCTCAAGCTGCTGTCGTTGCCGCGAAATCTTGGCGTCCACCCGCCGATGCCACCCACCAAAGATAAAGACGGCAAAGAAAAACCAGACCCGCGTACCGAGAACGACATCGAAGCCTTCAACGGTCGCTACGGCCCCTACGTCAAATGCGGCACCGAAACGCGTTCGCTACCCGCAGAGATTTCGCCGCTCGACGTGACGGCTGAAAAAGCGATCGAACTACTCGCCCAACCGAAGACGCGCGGCCGCGGCGCCAAAAAGCCACCGCTAAAAGTCTACGAAAAGCCGTCACCGATCACCGAAAAGCCGGTCCAAATTCTCGATGGTCGTTTCGGCCCTTACATCACCGACGGCACCACGAACATCTCGGTCCGCCGAGGCATGGTCGTCGAAGAAATCACTTTCGACGAAGCATTGCAGTTGTTAGCCGAAAAGGCGGCCCAAGGCCCCGCCCCGAAGAAGAAAAAGAAAGCTGCCAAGAAGAAAGCCGCGAAGAAAAAAACGCCGAAGAAAAAAGCGGCCGTGAAGAAAAAGGCCGTGGTGAAGAAAAAATCGGTGAAGAAGAAAAGCTGATTTTTCTTGTTCCCCCGCTCTGCGTGGGAACACAATGCCTTGCCGCTCTGCGGCACGAAAAAACAGGACGCAGAGCGTCGGGCCAGTGCGTTCCCACGCAGAGCGTGGGAACGAGGGAATGCGACAAGCCTTAGTCATCTTTTTGACAATCAGCGTCTTTGTATGGCACAATAGCGGTATGCAAATACATATCTCCGACGAACAGTACCAGAAGCTCACGCTAGTTGCCCAGACAGCAGGCTACGACGGCGTCTTTGCGTTTATTCATGCACGGGCTGACGAGTCCCACCGAAGACCCGTGTGGGCCGTTATTCGAGGAACAACTGCGTGAGAGCGTAGCTAGGCTCGAACGGGCTGATGCCTCGATTGATGCAGGTCGTGGCATTGATGTTGAAGACGCTTTTCGTTCGATCGCCGAGAAGCATGGTTTTGATTTACGCCGATGAAATATCGGCTCATCATTGCACCGGAAGCTGATGTGTCTAACCAGAAGTCCTTTTTTGAACGCAAAATTAATAGCCTGATGGGGGCTGTTGGCATCCTACTGATGCTGGTCGCCAGCAACGTGATCCCCTCGGCAGACGAGAAATTTCATGTGCCACGATGGGTGGTATTCGTCTGTGGTGTACTCTTCGCTTTACCGGGTATCGCTAGTCTATTCCCGAGACCCAACACGGCTCGGTATTTAATGGCGGCCATATTGGCTTGCTTCGCTTTAGTTGGAGTTGGATGCGGCTTGCTGGGTGACTTTGATGGCTTCTCAGGGGGCCTGCCGTTTCTGTCGCCCGATACAAATATCCTTTCCGGCCGCGTCATTTTTGTCGTTGGTGGCGCGATTTTTTTCGCCCTTAGTTTGGCCACCGCACTTGGTTACGGAACTGTTCTCGGCGAAAATAAAAAACAATGTGGTAACGACGAGGACATAGAGCTTTAGTACGATGCTGAGTTTGCAGGGTAGTTGGCTACCAATTGCCGGTGATATGCACCCCCGACGAACTTCTTGGAGACTAAGGAAATGGCGACCCTTGAAACCTCTGATACGCAGGACCAAGTCATCAAAGAAGTGCGCCGTGTCAAGGAGACGTGCCATAAAAGGTTTTGATTCGCAGATGTTGTTTGATCCATTTGAAAAACAGCTCGATTCGCCAGCGACACTTGTAGAGCTGCGCGATCGTCAGCGCTGGCAACACAAAGTTGTTCGTCAGGAAGACAAACCGCCGGTCGGTTTCGACATCGAAATAATGAATCTTCCGCAACGGTTCGGGATACGATTGCGACGACTTGACGCCCATCAACACGATCGTTTGATCGCTGCGAAGGCCAATTGCCTTGTCGATAGAATGCGATTTCAGGCGCTTGCAATTGAGGTTCTTCTTGGCGCGTGTCAGGAAGAAAGCGGTTTGTTGGTGCAGCCGATACAGACGCGTATAGTCGAGGTAGGCCTTGTCCATGATGTAGAATGCGCCCGGTTCGATCAGCAGCTCGTCCAGGATGTTCACATCGTGCATTTTTCCCGTGGAAACACGGATAAAACAGGGGATGTTGCCCCGCAGGTCCAAGAGTGTGTGGAGTTTGACAGCCGCCTTGCGTCGGCGAAATGTTGCCCAAGGAAAGAGCGAAAGACAAAGGTCGATGGTCGTCGAATCGAGCGCGTAGGCAGTCCCCTTCAGGTCGACGCCAAACGATTCGTCGACGTACAGCTTGCGTGCTCGATGGATGAGCGTTTGTGCAAAGTCGGCGTAGATTCGCCAGTCGCGTTTTTGATTGGCGTCGGCGAGGGTGCTGCGTGCAATGTGGCCACGAAATCCCAGGTGGTAAAGCTTTGGCTGAACCGATCGCAAACAGGTCTCGATATCTCGCAGGCTTTCGCGGTAAGTCAATTGTGCGAACGCCATCGCCAGAAACTGGTCGCGACACGAAAAGTCTCGCGTCCGATAGTTGCCACGATAACGCCTGACGCACTTGTCGAAATCGTGTCGTGGAAGAAAGTCCATCAGTTGAGCAAACACCAACTTGTCCTTGAACACCAACCACCTCCAGCCGCAAAATATCGGCCTGGAAATGGTCCATTGTTACTAGCAAGTTGAAGTCGTGCGCGCTCATTTTGTGTTGCAAGTCCTTACCTATAAACTACTTTAAACAATTTTTGAGATTCTTAATCGGACAGTAATGATCGAATATATCCTGTGACTCCTGCGAGCACCTGCAACGTATGCACGGAGGAAACACTCGCAATGATACTTTTGGACAACCGCTGAACCCTGATTTCCCTGAAGAATTTTGATCTCAGACTATGGGAGTTATAGATGTCTAGAATCGTGCTCTTCTTGAGTTTTGAGACGAATCAAGCAATCAAGCTTTCACGTTCAAAAAACCAGAACGCAGCCGCTTCCGTTTAGTCATCCAGGGGCATTCTGTGACGAATCGTTACGTCCGTAAGGAGATTAGTCCTGGAGCAGGGATGAAGTTTCTAAACCGCGTTGATATCTATGGAAGAGTCTTGAAAAGAAGCAGCGGTTCTCCTATCGCTTACGGATGCTGTGATCCACTTCCTAGTACCCCAGGAGAACCACGACGAGGCAACTACTGGCAACAGTGATTCATGTGCCCCCCGAGCTGGTAGAACTCGGGCAAGCCACGTCTTGCAGCCAGCAGGTGGGCCATCGCGACGAGCGGTGCGAACCGAGAAAGAACAAGCGACGGCCCAAAGTGCTTGCCTTCATGACCAAACCAAGACAGGATTACAAGAGGAAAGAGGATCCCAAATGAACGTAACTCCTTGCATACCAAGCGGCAGTGCCATTCGTACTTGACACCTTTGTTACCTCGTGTCGAAGCATCTGGTGGTGCTCAAGCAGGCGGGGTTGGTAAGTATGCGTAAGAAAGGTTCCATGGCGAGTTAGTCACGGCCCTTTTCTTCTCGAAGTAAAAAAGAAAACTGCGGGCAAGACTAACAGTAACGTCGCCGGCTCGGGAACGGCTTGGGCAGCGACGATCGGAAACATCCCTGCCAAGCTGAGCCCTGCATCTCGTTGCCAAGCGAGAAAGTCAGCACCGTCGCTGTCGCCATCGCCATCGGCGTCGGCTCCATCGTCAACGCCATACGATGTTTCCCAGATCGCCAGATCGGCACCGTCTACGTCCAGATCCCCATCAAAATCGGTGGTGACACTAATCACAAAATCGATAAAGGCGCTGATTTTTGGATTCGCGATGCGGGCATCGACACCGAACTCACCCCAACTAGCGTCGACACTGGCAGTCACGTCGGAACTCGCACCGCCGACTGCTTCAAGCTCTAGCCCCATTACGCCGGAACTGAGACGGGTGATATATGAGTTGACGCCAGCGATTGCGAACCCACCTCCGACTAACGGTATAAAAGAAGGTCCCCCGGAATCACCAAGCCCCACCATCACTTCGTCAGGACCTAAGCCACCGGAATCGGGCATCGCGAAGAAAGTACCAAAAGCGTCGTTCGCCGGATCGCCGCTGGCTCCGTTATCGAAGTCGTAGGTCAGTTGGCTATCGTTATCGGTAATCGCAGTGATTCCGAAGGGCACCAGAAGATCGCCCAACCCTTTGTGTTCCCAACGATTTAATCCGGCCCGTTTCACACCTGCCGCAGGTGGCGAGGCCGCCGGGATGGTACTACCAGTCAGCCCGAATCCAGAGGCCCCGTAACCTACTTTGATAACCGATGGGACCAGTAGTTCGTCGAAGGAGCCGTCAAATAGTTTGTAGCGCGGCACGCTGGGCGATACCGGTGTGTCGAATTCCAAGAGCGCTACGTCTTGACCGGCAAAGATATCGCCTGTTGTTGAATAAAATGGATTCACATGAATTTGGTCTGCGGCGGCAGTAGCCGTTGCCGTAACGATGACCCCGGGATCGGTTTCCCATTCGACGGTAACTCCAGAAACGTCTACGCTGTCGCCGTCGCCAACACAATGCGTAGCGGTAAGGGCAAACCGACCGCCCCCCGCTTCCAACAGCGAAGCGGTGCAGATGCCCGGGGTGGGCGAGCCATCGTCAATCAACGCGCGACCGACGCCTCGATGGTCGACTGTAAAGGCATCGTCCAACGGGCCGACGATGTGGTCGCCACCTGCCAGTCCGCCTGACGAGGTGACTAACGCATAAACCACATCTGACGACGCAGCGACAAGCAAGAAACCAACCGCAGAACAAATCAGCTTCATCCCGCTGGATCGGGCGAAAACAACCAACGTAATCCGACACTTGTGACTGTAATGCATGACGACCTCGAATTGCAACTGCACCACAAATTGAATGGTGGCGCATGTTTTGATAAACTGGATTTCCCCCATGGACTTACCTGCGAACCACTCCAAGCTCGAGCGTCGCTAAGTTTAACAGAAATGCGCCCCCGTACCTAACACATCGGAATTTTTCTCATTTTTTGACTATCGGTTCCAATTCCTAGTGCTTTGTCATTGTCAAAAATTAGGATGCGAGTCATCCGAAATGCTTACTGCCAAATGGTTTCGGATGACTCGCATCCTCATATTCAATGTTACTAAAGCACTAGGCTTCCATCACCACAAGCCAAGGTTTTCAAGCTCCTTAGGCGAGCTTCGTGTCCTTCCTGCGCAGACTTTTCTCCCGACAGCCAACATTTTGGCACCTCAAGCTCCTACACGGTGCCGGAGCCAAGCAGTGCCATACTCCTACTGACCGCAGTTGCCTGCGGGAGAAATAAAGGTGTCAAGTTGAGCAACTGTCAATTGTTGTGTTCTGAAGAATTTTCTAAGCGACGGATTCCTGGATGATTCCGTCTTTGAAGGACCGTCCTTCGATGACGAGTGGGATTTTCTCGTAGCTGCGTAAGCGTTTCCATTTCTTCGAGGCCGATTGAGCCAGCTTGAACATCATCGCCAGGCTCGCGCGGCGTGTGCCGTCGCCCTTGGAAGTTACGCGTTCCCAAACCGATATTGTGCTGAGGTAGGCTTCGATTGTGCGAGGCCGAGCGTCTGCATGGAAAAGTTGTACGAATGTTTGTGCGTACCACTCCCGCAGCGTGATGGTTTGGAGATTCATGTTGTGACTTTTCTGTGAGACTTCTAGCGGATGAGATTCTGCCACGATTCTAATTCGGTGCAACTGTACATGCGAACATCCACGAAAAAACCCAGTGCCACCTGTTTGGCACTGGGTTGGTTCGTGGATGAATCGGAGCGATGCTAAAGTCGCAGAAAAGCACGACTTTTCCAGGCTTCGCAGACACTGGAACACTCCGAGCGACGCCGACGGGAATCGAACCCGCAACCTCCGGATCGACAGTCCGGTGCTCTAACCAATTGAGCTACGGCGCCATTTGAACTTGCACGTTGTGTACGCGAGGGTCTGCAAGACCGACGTTACCCACTTAGCGAATTCATCGGCAATTCAGATCCGAAAATATACCTCGCTTTGGGCTATGCGGCAAGTGGGGGGAATAGTTGAGCACGGTGGCTCTGAGACACGAGCTGAAAATCCGCGTAAGCGGCTTCTTCGGCTCCCTACTCTACACTCCATGCTTTACAGGTCTTTGCCGCTCCGCGCTCCCGTTATTTCCCTGGCAGGCACCAGATGGACGTATCGGTGGTACGTTCTTCGTCTTCTTGCTGAGGTGAGTTGAGGCGTCGAAGGAGCGCGGCGGTCGGCAGATCTCCGGGGAAATCGGCGGCTAGGCGGGTTGCTAGCTCTTTGGCGGATCCTACGTTTTGGCTTTCGAGGGCGGTGAGGGCTGCTTCGTAGCGAGTTCTCAGAGTCTCCCAATCGTCGCTCGGATTACAGGCGAGTTGGTAAATGTCGATGGGTTGCTCGATATTGACTACCTGCACCCGTGCGAGCCGACGTCTTTCGGGCTTGGTGGAGAAGGCTGCCAGGGTTGAGGCGGTGAACAGACAATCGGCCCCCAGGTATTTGGTGGCGCCCTGCACTCGGCTGGCTACGTTGACGGTATCGCCCAGCGGCCCGTACTTCAGTCGCTGTCGCGAACCCGTATTGCCGACTCTTGCGACCCCCGAGTTGATGCCGATCCCTAGTTCTATGGAGGTGCCTAGTTCTTTTTGCCAGCGATGACTAATTTCTGGCAGGGCATTCAACATTTCATAGGCTGCCCGACACGCCAGTTCGGCATGGTCGGCTTGGCTCAATGGCGCTCCCCACATGGCCATCAATTCATCGCCAACAAAATCGACCAGTGTTCCGTCGCAATTCAGTACGCAATTGGACAGAACTTCCATGGTGTCTTGAATCCAAGCCATCGTGCGTTCGGGTCCAAGCCGCTCGGAGATACTGCTGAATCCTCGTATGTCGGCAAATACCACCGTGATCACCGCATCGCGTCCTTCCAGGAGCTGCGGATCGAGTTCCAACTGGTTGGCAATCTTTGGTGTGACAAATTGCTCGAGCTGCACGCGCGCCGCTAGCGCCGCTTTTTGCTCTTTGACACGTGCCAGGCCAGCGGCAATCCCGCTGGCGAGCACCTCGACGAGCTTTGCCTCGAACAGCGTGATATCAGGCACCGCGATATTCGAGTCGGAGCCTGTCGGCCCACCACTCCGTCGGTCGCCATAAAGAGCGCCGATCACATTCCCTTCGCCATCGAGGATAGGAGCCGACACTAGCGCGCTCACATTCTGTAAACTTTGCGCAGTGTCGGGCACGTTGCCTGGCACATGACGAAAGGTTCGTTTCTCCTTACGCACCTCGGCCAACAAAGTTTGGCTAGGAATCCATGTCTGCTCGTCATGGTCTTGGGAAGCTGAGTACAGCGCGGCTGTTTTCCAGCGCCCCTCGGCATCGCACTCAAGCATCGCCGCTGCGTCGAGGCCTACGATTTTTACCAGCGCCTTGGCTGCTTGCAGCGGGAAATCTTGTGAACTGGCAGCGCTCTGAAAAACGCCCAGCACGGTTTCCAACCAGCGCAGCAACAACCGTTCGTCCATCGTGTCGATATTTAGTCTTCCAAGTCCGCTTTCGATCGACTGTCGGCCTGGCACGAGCGTACGCTCAGGCAACGCTTGCAGTTTGAGCTCTTCTTCTTCTGGCGGTTCGACACGCACGGCGTACGAGCTAAATTGTAACAATAAGGGGATGGCTGCTACGGTTTTCTTGCCTGGCGCAATCATTTGGTCAGAGTCCAGCCGCACAGGCTGCGTGCGGCTAAGATTGACCACTTCGATGTGCTCTTTGTCGCCTTGTCCTCCAGTGATCAGCCTGAGTTCGAGATGCGAGCGAGACACGTCCACATCGTCGAGCGGGGCGAGAATGACCCGTGCCGAGTCGGACCGCTCTTGGCGACATGCGGGAGGCGGTTCACTAGAACGCTGCCGACCGATTTCTAGACGCGCATCTAGCGACGTTGCAAACACTCGCCGGTGGCGATGGTAGAAGAGCACCAGAGGCGGATTTGCCTCTTGCTTGTCGTCCGGTGGTAGCTGACTAGAATTGGGCATCTGCCAACGTTTGGCAAAAAGGTCGAACTGCTGCGGCACATACGCTATGTGTCCCTCCGGGGTTCTAGTTTACTCGAAGATCTGACGAACACAAAGAACAGCTTCGGCGACTTCGCAAGCAGCGTGAACGGGCCAACATGCGAGGATTGCACGCCTTTCCAGGGGCGATTTCGTCGACCGGGTCTCGCACTAGAGCTGGGCGAAGACTTCATCAACGACATCGGAATCAAGGGAGACCTTGTTCCAATCAATCGTAGATCTGCTGGAGGGACGGATTTGGGAGGACGCATCGTTGCCGAGGTCTAGGTCGCTGTGTGACGCAACCAAAAGCTCAACGCCACGACCAACCGAAGCAGTTTCCTCGAGCAGGTAGATCGATCGCTCGATTTCAACAACCGACGGTCGATCGAAAGGCGCGTCGGCTGCGAATTCAACGGCGATCGCCAAATCGATGAACTTGGCGCTGAGCGCCGCTCTGTTCTGTGTCACCATGACAGCCGGCTGCACCGGCGCATGGCCATTGGCAACGACCGGCGCGGCAATCGTCGTGCCGAACGTTCGTTGCCAATTCAGAAAGTCGCCGCCATCGGAGTCACCGTCGCCGTTGGAATCGGAGTTTCCGTTGAGGCCAAAATCGCTCTCCCATTGGGCTCGGTCGTCGCCGTCGCTGTCGCCGTCGTGATCAAAATCGCCCGGAATCGGTTGCACTTCAAACGCCCCAATGTCAATTCGCCCACCAAAGATTCTCGTAAACGGATTGCCCCGTTGATCAAACTCGGGAACGCCAGGGGCTCCCGGCAGAGCATCGGGATCCCCCGCATCCATCGCCGGACTGCCAAACAAGAGGGCATGGGTGAGCGTAGACCCACCGTTGTCGGCGAGTGGGCCAAGCTGCGGGTCGAAGCCAATCAAAGTTGCATTGGCTAGCAGCGGCGTCCCAGGGGAGACCACTTGGATAAGACTGAAGTCGGCCGTGAATACCACCGGGCTCTGCCCGTCGATGTCGTCAGGTGTCGTCGGAACAGCGCCTCGCGAATTGCCTGCGACGATCGTGTGGTCGAGCAAAACCGTTCCCGTGTCGGCAAACACGCCCCCTCCGCCGCCGGTGCCAAAGCTGTTGCCGGTAGCACGAGCATGATTGTCAGTAAGCGTGCTGTGGCGGATCACCAACTCGCCGTTGTTGTGGTTTGAGATTCCACCGCCTCGGTCCGCGCTATTTCCTGAAAGCGTGCTGCCGGTGATGGTCATCACTGCGTCTCGGCGGCGGAAATCCTCATTGTGAATCGCTCCGCTCCAACCATCGGCCCGATTGTTGTAGAAGGTCGAATCGTCGATCGTGACCTCGGAGCCGCTACTGTGGATCGCGCCGCCCCAGTCGTCCAGCGACTCGTTGCTACGGAAGGTTGTGCGCTCAATCGTCGCGACGGTGAAGAGGAACCGTGCAGCACCCGCCCGGTCGACCGCCGTGTTGTCGGCAAACAGGCTGTCATGGATGTCGACCGTTCCTCCACTGACAAACAGCCCAGCCCCATCAGCAAAAGCCTCGTTCCCCAAGGTCGAATTTCCGCTGATCGTGGAACGGTCAATTTCCAGTACCCCTCTGCTGTAAATCCCTCCGCCGGAGTCTGCGGAATTGTCCGAGATTTCGCTTTGCTCTACCGTGAGACGGCTTCGGCCGTAAATGCCCCCGCCCTGGTGCTCTGATGCGTTTCCACGGATCGTACTGTTTGCCACGCGGAGTTGCCCGCCAAAGCCGGAATAAATTCCACCGCCCGACAACCCAGCAACATTATTCTCAACGCGGCTACTTAGTACGCTGCCGTTCTGGTTATCGCCGCGAAGATAAATCCCTCCGCCTTTAAGAGTCGCGGTGTTTCCGCTAATCGCGCTATCGGCGATCGTGGTTTCGCCCGAGGCAGTGATCGCGGCGATCCCGCCGCCGACAGCTGCGGAATTGTCTACTATTTCGTTGCCAACAATCGTGGCTTGCACATTCGTTAGCTCGGCAAAGATTCCACCGCCGCGTCCTGCTACCGATGTATCGTGGAGCACCAAGTTTCCTCGGATTTCATTGTCGTGGAGAGCTAGTCTGCCATGCTGGACGTTTGCCCAGATGCCACCACCCATGATACGTGCTGAGTTTTCCAAAACCGAACTTTGGCTCACCTCTAGGAAAGCCTCGAACACTGGCCCTTGACTTGCAGTCGCATTAAATATCCCATTCCCATTAAAATACAGGGCACCTCCAAATCCGACCGCCCTGTTATCAGCGAGCGTCGTCGAACGAATAGCCAGCCATTGCTCCGAGGAAATTGCGCCGCCGCGGTCAGCTGAGTTGTCAGCTAGGATGGCATCCTCGACGACAAGTCGCTCGGCTGAGAAAATTGCTCCACCATCCTCATGTACGCTGCCTCTCGTGAGTTTCACGCCGCTCACCGAGACATCGATGAACGTCTGCGCGTCGTGATCGTCGATGTTGAAGATGCGGGAGTTTTGCTGTGCGTCGATGGTGAGCTGATCGGCCCCCAGCCCCACGATCTCGACCGAATCGGTGATCGCTAGTTCCCCCTCGGTCAACAAAATCGTCGCCGGTAGCGGGCCAGCTAGGGCGGTGAAAATCGGATCGAAGCGAATCGTATCGGGCACCGGATTCGCATTGGCCAACTCGATCGCTTCGCGCAGCGAGAGATCGCCCCGACGAAAATCGCCGTCCGACTCATCAACGAGCGTGTCGACCAGCAGATTTAGGTCGCCAAGTTCTTGCACTTCGTACGCACCGATGTCGATGCGGCTGAAAATGCGGCGGAAACCTTCGCCGCGTTGGTCGAACAGTGGAATGTCGTCGACGCCGGCAAGGGCGTTGAGGTCGCCGGCGTTGATCGCGGGACTGCCGGGGAGAAGGGCGTGGGTTTGCGTCGGGCCACCGTTGTCGGCTAGATCACCTAGCATCGGATCGATGATGCCATGGGCGGGGCCGCCGATGAGGTTGCCGTTCGCGTCAGGCGAGCCGATGGGCGCTTCGGGCAATCTAAAATCGCGATAGAAGCCAATGATGCTATGAGAAGCTCCAACAAAACCAGCTAAGTCAGGTTTAACGACTCCAGCATTGTTCGCAACGATCGTATGACTGATGCTAACAGTACCGGCGCGTACGAACAGACCTCCGCCAGTTCTTCGAGCAACATTATTTGTGATTGTGCTGCCGGAAATTTCAGCTTTACCGTGTACATAGAGACCTCCGCCGTCATTTGCCTCGTTGCCTGTAATCGTACTGTTCTCTACGATTGTACTGTTATCTACGACTACCGTATTACGGAGTACGCCGATGCCACCACCTTTGCTACTGCTGTTATTGTCGCTGATTAGTGAATCTCGAATAATGATTCCCCCTTTTCCCCCCACTCCTCCACCGACACCATCAGTCGCAGAGTTTCCGCTGATCGTTGTAGCAGTGATAGCTAGTTCAGCGTAGGTCGCGACCCACAACCCACCCCCGGAGTTCGCCGTATTATTGACGATTGTAGAGTTGTTGATCTTGGAGGTCGCTAGGGAATCGTCTCCACCTCTGAAATCCAGATCACCAGTCACTGACACGCTAGCGACCAGAAACAAGTCAGGTGCCCGGACGTAAACTCCGCCACCTTTCGCAGCGATGTTTCGCTCGATGTTACTTTCAATGATCGTGATAGGCGCCGCAGCCATGATGCCTCCACCATTAAAAGTAGCACTGTTGTCGGTGATCAGACTGTTTTCAACTTTCAGAGTTCCGCCATAGGCGATAATCGCTCCGCCGCTTCCACCCAGGTAGGAATTATTGCGAAGCGACGAATTACGGATGGTGAGATTGGCTGTCGAATAGATCGCGCCACGACTACCACCGGTAAGAGTTAGTTCTTCGATCGTGACAGTCGGTGTCTGACCATGAAAACTGAATGTCTCAAAGATCACAGACTCCTGTTGCGCATCGATTGTCAAAAGGTCACGACCGCCTCCCAATATTTTCAGTGAATCGTTGATCCGCAGTTTGCCTTCGGTCAGCAAAATCGTCGCTGGCCCATCATGCCCGAAGTCGAAACGGATTTCGTCGGCGCCTTCGACCAGATTAGTCGCGAAGATTGCTTCGCGCAGCGAGGTGAGGCCGTCATTAAAGTCGACGACGTCTTGGTCGGTGGTGACCGTCACTACGGCGAGCATCCGCCGGTCTTCGAGCGGTTCGTACCGCAGTAAGCGCGCAGCAGGGCTACGAGTTGATCGACTTACGCCGCGTAGCGAGTGCTTCTGGAAATCGGCCATCGTTTGTGCCTCCGAGAGATAAAAGTAAATATAGAATCGATTACACCAGAATGTATGACCACGTAACGAGAAATATGAGCGGGGTCGTGGTTTCGCGAACTAGAGCAGCGTACTAAATGCCGTGATTGAACAAAGGTGTGGCCCTGCGAGTAAGCAATTAACGATGGCGGCCACACCACATCAGATGGGGACCAGCAATGATCGTGAAAAAAGCAGTTTGCGGCAAAGGTTGGTGCAAAGATAAAGGCACAAAAAGGGAAGAATCTCAGCAAGAGAAAAAAGCAGTCGTCGACCTGTGTAGCAAAACCGCAAAACAGGAGTTCTAGAGCGACACACAACCGCCTAGCTGGCCAGGCTGCCAAAGGTGGCCGTGTGATTAGATTGTCGCCGTGACTCTTTGTCATCTTCTTTTCATTCCAGGCTGCATGCCCCTGGCATTTTTATGTGC
>JAJDEE010000485.1 GCA_029259975.1 Planctomycetota bacterium | reverse complement strand
TCGTCGTCGCCGTCGCCGTCCACATCGCCCCAAGCCATCGGCGGACCCAATTGCGATAACTTATTTGGCAGCAACGGCTGTCGTTCGAAATCATCAAACGGCTCTTCGTGATGCTCAGCCACGATTGCATCAACTAGCGGTGAAAACAAAGGAGCCGACATCGGCTTGGCTGGCTGCTTCGCCAAAAACAGATCAGGCTCCTCGACAAGATAAAGCTTGCCACTCGCCAAATCCTCAAAGTTTTGCACTGCTCCGCTAGGCCAGCGCACGGTCAGACGGCGAATTTTGGCTTTCATACCAAGGCCAAAGTGAGCTGTCGCCTCCTGGCACGATTGAAAACCCGCTACGGGGTATATCTGTCGCACCTGCGAACCCGAATCAGTCTCCAACGTCAATTCCGCACCTACTCCCAAGCGATTCGATTGTTTTCCTTGCAATTGGATGAGCACACCGCTCTCACGTGAATCGTTGCGATAGAGCAGGGGAGGGCGGTCGAGATTCGCAACGACCAAGTCGAGGTCGCCGTCACGATCCAAGTCGGCGTGAACCGCCGCAAAGCTCATCCCCACATCATCGAGTCCCCAGGCTCGACTCTGATCGACAAATTTCAGCTCGCCCCGATTCTGAAAGGCCAAGTTTTGCTCCAAAACTGGCGGCAGCTTCCGAAGTCGTTTGCGAACAACGCCCGTATCGATCGTTCTCGCGTCAGCGTCCAAGGTTTCAAATGCGGCAGTGTGCGAAAGATTGACGGACGACCCGTTCGTGAAAAAGGCGTCGAGCTTGCCATCGTTATCCAAATCGGCAAGCTTGGCCGACCAAGTCCAGTCGGTCGATGCCAGGCCGGCTAGGTACGCGGCCTCTTGAAAATGCTTGGTGCCCGTATTTACGTACAGGGCATTACGCATCAGTTGCTGGTTCGGAAAGAAGTCGGCATTACGAAACTTGGCCGACATATCGCCCATGTACACCTTGTCTTTAAAATGCGTACGAAAGGACATATCCGCGACTAAAAAATCGACAAGGCCATCATTGTTGATGTCACCAGCGCTTGAGCCCATCGCCAGCCAAGGCGTGTGCGGGAGGCTCTTGAGTGCCACATCCGTGAAGGTGCCGTCCCGATTATTGTGAAACAGTCGATCAGGAGCAGCTAAATCGTTACTGACATAAAGATCGGGCCAACCATCGTGGTCGTAGTCCCACCAGGTCGCCGACAGCGTGTCGCCTCTTTCCAATCCCATTTGCTCGGAAACATCCGTGAACTTTTTGCTTGGCCCTTCATTGCGCAGCATCCGATCCTGGCGGCCTGCCCACATATTAAGCTGCTCTGCCCGAGCGAAGTGACGACGGATCGTAAAATACTTTTCCGCCGACGGGCGAAGATACTCCATTCCATCTCGCTTAAAAAAAAGATCACTGCGACGAAACTCTTTTTCCTCAAAGTAGCGATTCACCGCCAAATAAATATCCAAGTCGCCATCGCGATCGTAGTCGGCAAACGAGGGCATCAGGCAAGCATCCATAATGTCTAGCCCGTACTCAGCGGCACGCTCGTCGAAGGTTCCGTCACCCCGATTGAGATACAGCAGGTTCGGCGCGTCGTAATTACAGACGTACAGATCGAGATCGCCATCGTTGTCGATGTCCAGCAGCGCGGCTCCTGTCCCCCAGCCATCACCGCCCAGCGGCAACTCACCAACGCCGGCGAGATCCAACGCCGCCGGACTCTCGACAAATTTCCAGGGTGACGTCTGTAGATAGAGACGATTTCTACCCAAAGCACTAACAAAAAAGAGGTCTGGCAGCCCATTGCCATCGACATCGCCAACTGCAATTCCGCCACAAGCAAAGCCAGAATAAAATAGCAAGCCCAGGGGATGATCCCAGTCGAGACGATTGACGAAATCGACGCCTGTCTGGGACGCAGGCAGCGAGACAAATCGTGTTTCAAGGCTGCTCTCAGCGGCTTCTAGGCTCGCTAACGATCGAGCACGAAGCTGCGGCGCAATCGTCGTCCACGTTTCGGCACTGGCCGAAACACTGAAGAGGAGGACAAACGCCACCAGCTGCAAAACGCCAAAGAAAAAACGTGCCGCCATACTCAGTCCTAACGACCGTTCCGTCGGCGACGATTGTTACGCCGATTGTCGTTGGATCTTTCATTGCTGTTGCCGCCGCCACCAGATTTTGCTGCCGGCTGCTGGGGTTTGCCGCCAGGCCAAGGCTGACCAAGGGAGTCTTTTAGCATCTTTTGCACCTCCGCTGCCTTGAGTACGCCTCGGACGCGGTGAATGTGAACTTCTGTGTTGGGCTTCGCAGCACTATCCAACAACTCGACCGTTTCTTTGACGCTGTCTAAGACCTCTTTGCGTGCTGAGATGATCAGCGCATTGGAGATCTCATCGACACCAATTGCCAACATGCCGTCAAATTTAATCAAGACGGGGCGTTCTTCACCAGCAGCATTCTTGGCGACTTCGCCAAAAACATACGTTCTCTTCTTATTGCTCATGACCGATTGGCCACCCTCTTTGTCCTGAAATTCTTTGTCCTTGGAACTGAGCAATTCTCGATAAACCTCTCTGAGTGACTTTGCAATATCCTGAGCACGCGAAAAATCAAGTTGAATGACGATTGTTTCTCTAGCCAAATACTCGGCAGGAATGGGAGCCTGATCATAAATACCGATGAGTTGTTTAATCACTGCCAATTGAGAAGTGGATGCCCCCTGCACAATCACGGTATTGGTGTAATCTTCGGACAAAAACCTCAGTAGCTCACGCCTTCCCAACGTAGCACGACCGAGTTCCTTCGCCTTGCTCCCCGACTTTTCTCCCCAAATATCGAAGACCGATTCGGTTTGATCCTTGAGTTCGTCCGCAAAATACTCCTCCAATTTGAATACCACATTCGAAGCATACACGTATTTCAACTTGAATTTATCGAATTCTTGCTTGGCAGGCTCCAGGGTTTGCATCAAGTCTTCCAGTTCGTTGAGCGCCGCCGGGTCGTCGCTGCTGATGACAATTTGACCCTCTTCAGTCACGATCACATTAATCGCCGGAGCAGCTTCGGCTTGTTCATCCGTTGCGCTGTCTGCCGGCGTTTCGAGCTGCGCTGTCCAAAACCTCCTTACGCCATGCGAGGACCGCTGCGTTACGTTATCGCGATCATTCGCGTCTTGGTCTGGCTGCTTAGCTTTTGGTGACTTTTCTGGAGCCTGGATATTGAGCTTGCCAGGGTAGGCTGCTTTTAGACGTTCGAGCAATCGTGCGGTTTCCTCGGGACTGCGTGCTCTCAATATGCGAACTTTGCTAGCGTTACGATTCTCGCCTGCCGGGGACTCGCCCAACTGCACCAACATCTTTTGCACCTTGGCCAACTCCTCGGCATTGGCCCAAAGGATCAAACGATTATTCTCGGCGTCGGGCATCGCTTTGAACTCGACCTTGCTTTTTTCCTCTGGAGAATTTCCAAAGAACGAGAAACGGCGTCTCGAGTTGTCTTCCTTCTTCTTTTCCTCGCCAACGATCATCGTCATGAGCGTGCCTGCCAATCCCCGCGCACGCAGCCGGCGTAGCTGAATTACATGAAAATCGCGACCATTACTGTCAAGCTTTTCAATCATTTGCTTGATTTTCTGGTGATCGGATTCGGTGGCGTAGGCAAAAATTGTTTTCGTACCCGAATCGCTCTGCAAACGTGTGAGCGGATCAAGCTGGCCAAAATCTATCAGCGCCGTCACCACGGCGTCTGTGCTTGCAGTCGTCGTTTTGTGGGGCCTTGTCGATCGACCGCCCACGCCCATTGCTAGGCCGGTGTCGTCAGGGACATCGCAACTCTTGATTGTGAGATCGATTGTCCGCATCAGTTCTGGCGGCGCGTTGACTAAGAGTGTGTTATGCTGTCGATCGACGGCGATATGTACAGGCGGGCCACCTTTGCTTAGCAGTTTGGAGACATCCTTGCCCTTCTGTTGCATCTTCATGAACAGCTGCATCCGCTGCGTCTCGAGCTGCAACTCCTGCGGAGTCTTGCGCGAGGCAGGGTCCAAGCCGAGCACAATCATTACCTGA
>JAJDEE010000484.1 GCA_029259975.1 Planctomycetota bacterium | reverse complement strand
ATGATCAGCTCTTCGGGTGTGCCAGTCACTCGGCAGAAATTCGCGTAGGAGCAGGTCGCGAGAGAGTCATCCACTTCGACGCGCTGACCCTGCTGCTTTTGGTCATCTGCGACAGCTTGTGGTTTTTCGGTAGCTTCTTTTGGTTCGTCAGCCATGTCTGTTCTCCAATCGTAGTTGTATGGGCAGTTAGATCGAGCACGGTAAAAAACAGAAAACTCCCCTCGAAAGCGAGCTATCCGCCAGCTCCAAGGCAGTCGATCTCTGAACTAAGTTTATGCAGGCGAGGGCAATTTCGCTATCCCCCAACGGCTGCCTATACTAGCCTTAATGCTATCCCACCAGAAATCCCGCTATTATCCTAAGAATCAGTCGTCGAGTTGCTTGATTTGTAGCATCAGGATCACACTCTCGGAGTCGTTGCCGCGGGTTTCGTAGCTGGCCACTTTGCGTAGATCGATTTGTTTCATCAGGCCCCGGTGCCTAGCTTCGCCTCTTTCTTCGACCCAACGTTGACCTTTGATGAGGAGTAGGCGGTCAAAGGCGTCCCAATGTGGAGTTAGCCAATACAGGATTTTTGCTAGCGCCGCAACACCGCGAGCTACGAGGGTGTCGAAGGTTTGAAGCTGCAAAACTTCCTCTGCGCGGCAGCCGTAGACTCGGACGGGCAGGCTGAGTTCTTCGATGATTGCTTGGACGACCTTGGCTTTTTTCTGCGTCGAGTCGCAGACGCTTACTTTCAAGTCGGGACGACATATGGCCAGGATCAATCCTGGGACGCCACCACCAGTGCCAATATCAAGGACTCGCTCGCCCTGGCCAAGTTGCTCGGCTAGCTGCAAGCTATCGACCACGTCGCGTCCGACAAACTTTTCGATCGTGACATGCCGCGTGAGGTTGAGTTGCTCGTTCCATCGCCAAAGCACCTCGCGATAGCGATCGAGCAGCTCGACCTGCTGGGGAGGGAGTGCGATTTGATACTCGTCAAGTGTAGCGGCAAGTGTGGGAGGCATTTCGTCGGTCAAAGGGGAACTTTCGGGCGAGGGCGGAGCTTTGGTGAGAGAATTATTGTCCTTGCGACGGGTCTAAAACCCTCGCCTTTAGGCGAATCCTTTAGGTTCTTACACTGGAGGTGATCAAGCAACCCTATTTCTGTTAAAAATCCAACACACACGCGGACGTTATCGTTTGCCTGCCTATCAGCGCAAAAAAAGAGCCTCCAGCAGATGCCAGAGGCTCTTTTAAGTTTTCAATGCTCACCGCTAGCTAGCAACAAAGCCAGCCGCGATTAGCTGTCAGTTATCTAGCTACGGCGACGAGTTCCAACGAAACCAATCAAACCAAGCCCAGCAAGGACAAGGCTAGTTGGCTCTGGGATGGCGGTAACCGGGAACTGAGAAATAGTATCTACCACAAGCTGATCGCTTTCGGAGACGACATTAAGAAACGCGATGCCACCAGCGGGAACGACAACCTGCATCAAGTCAAACGTTGTGGGACGAGGTGCGAGCAGCGTGATCTGGTCAGTGTTAACACTGAAACTCAGGCTACCCATGCCTGCACCACCACCAAATGATCCAAATGGGCTCGGACCCTCAAGTTCCGTTGCAGTCAAACCACCAGGATTCGTCCCGTCATTTGTTTCGCCAATAGCGAAACCAGGACTTGTTGTCAGGTTCGAGCCTGATAAATCCAACAGCAGATGCGTGTCCAACGCGGACCAGTTGGGGTTCCAGAACGTGCCGCCAATCGAATCGAGGCTCGTACTCTGGCCGCCACCGGCCGCGTTCTCGGTGATATTATGCACACCGCTTATGCTCAGATCCTTGAAACTCGCAACTAAGTCGCCAGCAGTGGCAGTTGCTTGCACTAGGAAGACATCAAATGCGGGATTAGGACTCGCCTGCTGAATGACATTCAAGTCAACGTCTGCATGAGCGGACGAAATAAAAGTCAGAGTAAATACGGCGACCAAAGATTTAACGAAGTAATTTTTCATAGTATTGTTTCCTCAGTTTTTTGATTGATGTTGAAAGTTATTTCGTTCTGAAAACGAAAAACTGATCTTATGCTCTCGTTGAATCCCTTTGTTGTTAAAGAGCTTCAAACCTCCAGATGCCAAAATGAGCGATAAGTGGCACCCATCTACCTTAAGAGACTTAGTTCGCGTTAGATATTTGCCAAGATGGTTGATCCTCGGCTACAAGATGCAAACTATTCGTTGCTTCATGAGACAGGCCTTGTGGTGTCGTTTCTAAAAGTTGTTGAAGTGTGAAATATTATTCTTTAGAGCCAGTAGGCTCTGCTTGCTTCCTCGTCGATTGTTGCAACTCTTCTGCCTTTTTAACAATAAGCTGCGGTAGAAGCCTTCACTCGATAACCTGTTCCTGCAATCGACGCGATAAGGTACGCCAAGCTTAGGAGCAAGAAGTCAGAAGATACGGCAAACAGACTGTAAACCGTCGACAAATAGAAGCAAAACGAGAACTCAACCCGCTGGGAGATGCTCGTCTTGTGATAAGATCACTAGTTCTTTCCAGTGTGTACTAACTAATCCGCTGTGCCACCTGCACTGCACTATGCCCCCATTGTAACAACAATCAGACGCGCGTCAAGAAATTTACAAAAAATACTTTGGAAATCTCCTAGAGAGTCGACAATACCCGGAATAAAGCGACGTAAGTGATACGCAAAACATGACAGAGGAGGCTTCAAACGTCGCTTTTGAAGCGTGATATTCGGAATATGAACTTGTATTTCGGTAGTACAGCAGAGGACGAACGATGGTAAGCCTAGTAAAGACAATAGCATACCGATTACAGCAAGGTGGTGTGGCTCCATTAGTTGGACAACAGTCAGCGGAGTTGTTTAAGCTTTGGTTTGTCAGGGGCTGGCCCCTAGCAAGCCAAAAAAACGAATCCGGGCATCGCCACCCGCACCTGCGGTATTGACTGTCTTGCAGAGATTGCGACCCCAGGGATTCGCATTGCGTGGACAATCTTGCGGTCTCGACCACTCGCGAAATACGGTCGCACCTTTTAGTGATTTTGCACTAATACTTTGACAGAGTTTAAGTCCAGCGGGAGCCGAACGTCTTAGCGTCGGGTAGATTTCAGACAACCTGCTGCTAGCGTCGTAGACTCATGTCACTAAACCTAATTTTCGGCACTGAGAAGGATCACTGGCAAAAAAAAAACTCCTCCGCCCCATAACGGGGCGAAGGAGAGGGTAAGTCGTCTACTGACTATAGTATTTGCTAGTTCTAGCTACGACGAGAAGCGACGACGCCGAGTAATCCTAGGCATCCCAAGAGCACGGTGCTGGGCTCGGGAATGGCTGTAATCTCAAGGTTGACAACAGGGCTGACATCAAGCGAATCGCTCTCAAAGGTGGCGCTGAGAAACGCGCTACCACCAGCTGGAACAACCACCTGTATCAGGTCTAACAACGCAGGGCGAGGTGCGAGCAGTGTGATTTGGTCAGTTGCAACACTGAAGCTGATGTCACCCATGCCCGCAGAACCTCCAAAACCGGCGAACGCGCCCGGACCTTCAAGATCCGTTGCCGTCAGACCACCTGGATTGCTCGCGTCATTAGTTTCGCCAATACCGAAACCAGGGCTTGTCGTCAGGTCCGAGGCTGACAGATCCAACAGCAGATGCGTGTCCAATGAGGTCCAGCCCGGATTCCAGAACGTGCCGCCAATCGTATTGAGGCTCGTACTCTGAGTGCCGCCACCGATTGCGTTCTCGGTGATATTATGCACACCGGTGACCGACAAGTTTTTAATAGTTGCGACTAAGTCGCCACCATCAGCTACCGCCGTTACCAAAAAGACATCAAAAGCAGGGTTAGGACTTGCCTGCTGATCAACCGTCAAGACTGTCCCCGCAAAAGCAGTGCTTGTCAGGAACGAAAGAGTAAGGATCGCAAAAAAAATACGCATTAGACATATCTCCAATTAAAAAGCTGTTAACTTACTGGTGCATCCGTCAGAAATCCGTACACACCAATCAAACACTCAAATAACTTCAGAAACAACAAGTCAAATTCTCACCTAAAACAATTAGGCGAAAAAACGTCTACGAACGTCTACGGGCTCCAGCCAGCGCCAGGATACCTGCACATAGCAAGACGACGGAAGTAGGCTCAGGAACAGCGGTGACTGCTCCAACAGCGGGAGGCACAGCACTTGACAGCCAATTACCACCTAGGATTGTGAGGTCCGTACCATCGACGCCTAGACTGGAATTGAAGTCACCACCATCCCAACCAGCTACACCCAGCCAGTTACCACCCAAGATCGTGAGGTCCGTACCGTCCACAGCACCATCTCGGTTGGCATCGCCAGGAAGCAAACCATCGGTAGCAACACCGTCGCCACGGACACTTTGCGTGCCAAAGGTGGTTGCAACAGCAGTAGCACCACTGAGTTCGTTAACGCCTTCAACCTGCGTGCCAGATGAAGCTACGAACGAAGGACGGATAGCGCCAAAATCACCCGATGCGAGCAGGGCCGAGTTGTCCCAAATTGGCGAGTTGCCAGGGAACAGATCGTCGGCGACTGCACCAGTCGTGCCTGCACCCAAGCCAATGTCGGATGCTCCACCCGTCAAGCCGGCGGCGTCATGACCCGTAACGATTTCAGCAATGGTTCCCAAAAGCTGTGTTTGGAAAACACCATAAGCGGCACTTCCAGCAGCTGCTGCATTCGTCACATTGTCGACGAGTACCGTCAAACCAGCAACACCAGTACCATTAGATTTAACCAGCAAATCCCAAGTACCACCAGCCGCTTCGTCAGCAGGATTTGTGTAGCGAAGGTTTAGCTGAACATCAACTGCGGCAGAGACCGAGTTGGCTGCTACAGCTACAAGAGCAATTGCACAAAAAATTAGACTACGTTTCATTTTTAAGTTCTCCAGTTTTCCCTGAGCCAAACAATTGCGTTGCCAAACGCTGGGTTTGAGATTGATAAGGAAAAAAGCCTCAGGATTAAGGGTCCACAGTTGATAAAACAAGCTGATTACAGTAGTTGGTTCGATCTCTACAGAAAAGACTCTTGTGTCAGCAAAACTAGCTGCGTCAGCGAACTAGTCGTAACTGAAATAAGGGCTGCCCCACCCGTGTTACGGTCCCGTCCGTTATTTTTTGAGGACCCAAACCGACACAAGTGATCCGAGATTACCGATTCGACTGGTATTTTGTTAAACGGCCCAGAACAAATGTCCTAAAGGCAACTTAAAAAAGAACCAGTCAATAAGCGTCTACCCCAGATAAGATTTCCCGTTGACCGGCGGAACTACCGCCTGTTCTCCCCCTACTCTACCAAGGAATCCCCGGCTTGCAACACTTTTGCCACCCTTGGGGAGCAGTTTTTTTTGGGAAAATAGTTGGATTGGGTCAAGAAAACGCCTTTTCTCGTTAGCCAGCAACACCTTACGCCAAAAAGACCCCAGGGGAAAAAATTGCAATAATGCGGTGATATGTCCCACTTGATCTTGACGCCTAGTGCCGAGAAACCAGCTTTGTGAGCAAAAACAAGCGTTTGCAGGACAACTCGAATACATGAGTTGTCCTCATATATCGAGGGAACAGTGAAACTTCTCGAGGGAACAGTGAAACCACCCATTCACATTTTGTGTCTGCGGTAGGAAGGTTTGCGTTGGCCTAGACTGGTCGAGATGTTTATACTCGCGAGTCGTTGTAAGGGACCTTAGGCTGCTGGAAATGGGTAGATGTATGGATTCCCTGATCCCGAAATCATGCCTTTGGCCCTTACTTTCCTGAAGGATAACTTTTCTGAAGGATAACTTTCCTGTACCTCGAATCTTTGCACCCAAAAAACCTAATTTTATGCTTACGGTAATGTTGCCAGACGGAAGTCGGCGCGAATATGAGTCGAGCGTATCCGCCTATGATGTGGCTACCGAGATTGGCCCTGGCCTCGCCAAGGCGGCGGTGGTAGCGGAAGTCGACGGGGCGATGATCGACCTGCATGCGCCGCTGCCAAGCGCCGGCGAAGTCCAACTACGACTGCTGACGAAACGCGATCGCGCGGCGCTCGATGTCTTACGGCATTCGTGTGCACACGTGATGGCACAAGCGGTGATGCGTCTGTACGAGGGCGTGCAACTAGCGTTCGGGCCGTACACCGAGACCGGGTTTTATTACGATATGGCGCTGGAAAAACCGCTCTCGGAGGAAGATTTTCCGAAGATCGAAGCGGAGATGAAAAAGATCGTCAAGGAAAACGAGCGGTACGAACGGCTCGAAATGCCTCGAAAAGAAGCGCTCGAACTGTGCCGCGAAATGGGACAGAAGTTCAAGGTCGAACACATCGAAACTGGCTTGGCCGAGTTCGAAACATTGTCGTTTTACCGACAAGGCGAATTCCTCGATTTGTGTCGTGGGAGGCATGTGCCAAGCACCCGATTTATTGGCAAAGGCTTTAAGTTGCTGAGTCTCGCAGGCGCCTACTGGAAAGGCGATGCCAGCAACCAGCAATTGCAGCGTCTGTATGCCACAGTTTTCTTCGATAAAAAGGAGCTGAAAGAGCACCTGCACCGGCTCGAAGAAGCAAAGCGTCGCGACCATCGGGTGCTGGGCAAGAAACACAATCTTTTTGATTTCGACGAGCAAGTAGGCGCAGGCTTGGTACTCTGGAAGCCGAAGGGAGCAGTCGTCCGCCAAGAGTTGCAGAATTTTATTGCAGAGCATCTACAACGGCAGGGCTATGGCCAAGTCTTTACGCCGCACATCGGCAAGTTAGAGCTGTACCGTACCAGCGGACACTTTCCGTACTACCAAGAATCGCAGTTCCCGCCCCTAGTCGGTCGCGATCAGATGAAGAAATTGGCCGACGAGGGTTGTAGTTGTGGCGACCTGGCCAACATGCTCTCTGAGGGAGAAATCGAGGGCTATCTGCTCAAGCCAATGAATTGTCCACACCACATTCGAATCTACGCCAGCGAAAAGCGAAGCTATCGCGACCTGCCCGTTCGACTGGCCGAGTTTGGCACGGTCTACCGCTGGGAACAATCGGGCGAGCTGGGCGGCTTGAGCCGCGTACGGAGTTTCACCCAGGACGATGCCCATTTGTTCGTGACCGAAGATCAGTTGAGCGACGAAATCGACCAATGTTTGGATCTCGTGAAAATTGTGCTGAATACGCTAGGAATGGACGATTACCGGGTCCGCGTCGGTTTGCGCGATCCGAACAGCGACAAATACGTAGGCGAGGCCGATCAGTGGGACCGCGCCGAGGCGGCGTGTCGCAAGGCGGCTGAGGGGATGGGCGTTGATTTTACTGCCGAAGAGGGCGAGGCGGCCTTTTATGGGCCGAAAATCGACTTTGTGGTTCGCGACGTGATCGGCCGCGAGTGGCAGCTTGGCACAGTACAGGTCGATTATCAGTTGCCGCAGCGATTCGAGCTGGAATACACCGGTGCCGACAATCAAACGCATCGACCGGTGATGGTCCATCGGGCTCCGTTTGGCTCGATGGAGCGTTTTGTCGGCGTGCTGATCGAACATTTTGCGGCGGCATTTCCGCTCTGGCTAGCGCCAGAGCAGTTGCGATTGCTGACTGTGAGTGAGAAATCGGAGACCTATGGCAAAGAAGTTGAGCAGCGTTTGCGTGAGGAAGGATTTCGCATCGAGGCCGATTATCGAGGCCAGAAGCTAGGGGCTAAGATCCGTGAGGCGCAGCTCGATTTGATCCCCTATATGCTGGTAGTCGGCGAAAAAGACGCCGAAAACGGCACTGTTACTGTCCGCGACCGAATTGAAGGCGATCTGGGAGCGATGCCACTGGAAGCGGCGATCGTCAAGCTAAAACAAGAAGTCACCGATAAAACAGTCCGTCAGGTGGGTGGGAGTAGAAATGACGGCGATCAAAACAGTTAGTTCGACGTTTTCTAAACAAACTGTTGACGTAAACCCGGCTCATGGCCAATACTTACTAACGTGCCAGTAAGGTCGGCCTACTTGGTACGATCGCCCGTTTTTCAAGGCCCCCCTAGTAAATGGCCCCTTAGGAGACCCGAAACATCGAACGCAAGCAACAACAGCGGATCAACGAGCAGATCCGATCCCCAGAACTGCGTGTCATCTCAGACGTAGGTGAGCAGCTGGGCGTGATCACTAGAGACGAGGCACTCGAAAAGGCGCGTGAGTCAGGGCTAGACTTGGTCGAAGTCGCTTCGACAGAAAAGCCGCCAGTCTGCCGAATAATGGACTTCGGTAAGTTCAAATATCAGCAGAAAAAGCGGCTCAACAAGGGCCACACGCATCACGGCAAGAACAAAGAAATCCGCCTGCGTCCGAAGATCGGCGAGCACGATTTCATGACCAAGGTCAACCGCGCGCGCAAATTCTTAGGCGAGCGGGACAAGGTCATCTGCTCGGTAATTTTTCGCGGACGCGAGAACGCCCACGTTGATGAGGGCTTTAAGCTGGTCCAGCGCCTAGTCACCGAGTTAGAAGACGTCTCGAAAGTTGAGCAAGCAGCCGGCATGCAGGGGCGACGAATTGTGATGATTCTGGCACCGAAGTAGCCGCGCACGGCCAAAGGGGCACTGCTGACAAACACGAATAGACGCTAATTAGCTGCATGTGCTTGAGCCGATTAGCGTCA